>CALXQV010000057.1 GCA_944390535.1 uncultured Clostridia bacterium
CAAAATAAGAGAATGGAGTGAAGAAAATGCCAAAAAAGAAACCAGAATTAAATAGAAGAGAAAAATCAATTTTACATTTTATTGAAAAACAAATTATGACACAAGGATATCCACCATCAGTAAGAGAGATTGGAAAAGCAGTTGGACTAAATTCAACAGCAACTGTTCATGGTTATTTAGCAAAACTAGAAGAAAAAGGATATATCAAGAAAAAAGATAAAAAAGGAAGAACATTAAGGCTATTAAAAGGTGCTTCAGGAGAAGAAAAGATAACTTCAAGCAAAGATTTCTATACACAAAAAGAATTAGTAGAAGTTCCGATTATTGGAAAAATAACAGCAGGAGAACCAATACTAGCTGTAGAAAATATTACAGATACTTTCCCAATTCCAATTGACTTTGTTGGTAACTCAGAAAGCTTTATGCTAACAGTTAGAGGAGAAAGTATGATAGAAGCAGGAATATTAGATGGAGATTATATTCTTGTAAAAAGACAAAATACAGCAAATAATGGAGAAATTGTTGTTGCTTTAATAGGAGAAGAAGCAACTGTAAAAACATTCTATAAAGAAACAGATCATATTCGTTTACAACCAGAAAACTCTACCATGGATCCAATTATCGTACCAGATTGTGAAATCCTAGGAAAAGTTGCAGGGGTATTTAGAAAAATGTAAAAACCATTATAAATAATAAAAATACAAAAACAATAATAAAAAATTCACAAAAAGTTCACAATGGAAATATTGACTAATGACACTGTGTCACATATAATAAATCATACAGTGTCATTTTAATTTGTCTTAAAAGATTTAAATAAATCGATAAATTCAAATAAAGGGAGGAAGGAGAAACATGCTAAAAGTATTAAAAAACCTAAAAAAATCACTAGGAGCAGTTATTGTCATTGTCATATTACTTTGCATACAAGCATCAACAGATTTAGCATTACCAGATTATACATCAAAGATTGTTAATGAAGGAATACAGGCAGGTGGAATGACAAGTCCTGTACCAGAAGTGATATCAAAAGAAGATATGGATAATATGCTTATCTTTACAGACAAAGACAACGAGATATTAGAAAATTACATATTGATATCTAAAAATGAAAATGCGTATGAAACAGAAGATAAGTATGCAGAAAAAGTCATAAAACAATATTATGGAAAAGATGATGAAATTAAGGCAGATACCATCTATGTTTTAAAAGAAATGACTGAAGAACAAGAAGAAAATCTAACAAACATCATAGTAAATCCATTAATGGAAATGACAACAGTTACAAGTGAGCAGACAGCGAATAAAATAAAAGAACAATTTGTGCAAAATGTTTCAGAACCACAAAGAGAATATTTGCAGAATATGTCATTAATAGAAATTATTGAACAAATGCCAGAAGAACAAAGACAACAAGTATTAACAGAATTTACAAAACAAATAGAAGAAATGAGTGATTCTATAAAAGAACAAGCAGTCATTTCATCTGTAAAACAAATATATATAAATGCAGGAATTGATACAGACAAAATACAAAATGACTACATTTTAAAAACAGGTTTACAAATGCTAGGAATTGCATTCATTACCATGGTATGTGCTGTGTCTATTATGCTATTATCATCAAGAGTAGCAGCAAAATTAGGTAAAACTTTAAGAGAAAAAGTATTTAAAAAAGTTATGACATTTTCCAATGCAGAATTAAATCAATTTTCAACAGCATCATTGATTACCCGTAGCACTAATGATGTTCAACAAATACAACAATTAATTACCATATTATTTAGAGTAGTTGTATATGCACCAATTATTGGTATTGGAGGATTTGTAAGAGTTTTAAGCAGTACAGATAATTCAATGGCATGGATTATTGGTGTAGCAATATTGGCAATTTTATTTATTGTAGGAACCTTATTTGCGATTGCCATGCCAAGATTTAAAAAATTACAAGATTTGATAGATAGATTAAATGAAGTTTCAAGGGAAATTTTGACAGGATTACCTGTTATTAGAGCATTTAATAAAGAGAAAAAAGAAGAAGCAAGATTTGATATAGCTAATAAAGATTTAATGAAAACAAATTTATTTGTTAATAAAGCAATGTCAATGATGATGCCATTATTAATGTTTATTATGAATGCAATCATGATATTAATTGTTTGGGTAGGAGGACATAATGTTGACCAAGGTATTATGCAAGTAGGAGATATGATGGCATTTATTCAATATACAATGCAAATTGTGATGGCATTCTTGATGATATCTATGATATCTATTATGCTTCCAAGAGCAGCAGTTTCTGCAAGAAGAATTAATGAAGTAATAGAAGCTAAGCCAAGCATCAAAGACAAAAAAGAAACGAAGAAATTTGATTCAAATAAAAAGGGATTAGTAGAATTTAAAAATGTATCATTTAGATATCCAGATGCAGACACAGAAATTTTAGAGGACATTAACTTTACAGCAGAACCAGGAAAAACAACAGCAATTATTGGTAGTACAGGAAGTGGTAAATCAACTGTTGTAAATTTAATACCAAGATTTTATGATGTAACTGGTGGAGAATTATGTATTGATGGTGTCAATGTGAAAGATGTTTCTCAAAAAGAGCTAAGAGATATTATCGGATTTGTACCACAAAAAGGTGTGTTATTCTCAGGAACGATTGAATCCAATATCAAATATTCTGATGAAACAATGTCAGACGAAAGAATGATAGAGGCAGCAGAAATAGCACAAGCAACAGAATTTATTAATGAAAAAGAAAATAGATATCAAGATCCAATTGCGCAAGGAGGAGGAAATGTTTCAGGTGGTCAAAAGCAAAGACTATCTATTGCAAGAGCCATTGCAAAAGACCCAGAAATTTTTGTATTTGATGATAGTTTTTCAGCTTTAGACTTTAAAACAGATAGTAGTCTAAGAGAAGCATTAGCAACAAGAACAAAGAATAAAACAGTCATTATTGTTGCGCAAAGAATTAGTACCATTTTAGATGCTGACAAAATTATTGTACTAGAAGAAGGAAAAATGGTAGGAATGGGAACACATGAAGAATTAATGAAAGATAATGAAACATATAGACAAATTGCCTTATCACAATTGTCTGAAGAAGAATTAGACAAGAAAGGAGGTAAGTAATATGCCAGGACCAATGGGAGGACCTAGAGGAGGTCAAACAACAGAAAGAGCAAAAGATTTTAAGAAAACAACAAAAAAATTGATTAGTTCCTATTTAGCAAAATATAAAATACCGATTATCATTGTTATGATATTTGCGATTGGTAGTACCATATTTACGATTGTAGGACCTAAAATATTAGGAAATGCAACAACAGAAATTTTTAATGGATTGGTTAGTAAATTAAGCGGTGGAACAGGAATTGATTTTGGAAAAGTTGGACAAATTGCCTTAACTTTGTTAGGTTTATATGTGATTAGTGCCTTATTCTCTTTTGTACAAAGATTTTTAATGACAAATGTTGCACAAAAGATTACATATAAATTAAGAAATGATGTTGCTATAAAAATTAATAAATTACCAATGAAATATTTTGATAAAAAGACAAATGGAGAAGTTTTGTCAATTATTACAAATGATATTGATACATTAAGCATGAACTTAAACCAAAGTATTACAGAAATTATTACATCTGTATGTACCATTATTGGTATTTTAATTATGATGTTTTCTATTAGTTGGCAAATGACATTAATTTCATTGGTTATTTTACCAGTTGCTGGTATATTGGTTACAGGAATTGTAAAGAAATCACAAAAATACTTTATAAGGCAACAAAATTATTTAGGGCATGTTAATGGGCAAGTAGAAGAAGTATATGGTGGATTAAATATTGTAAAAGTATTTAATGCTGAAGGAAAAGTAATCAAAGATTTTGAAAAAGCCAATGATGAATTATATCATTCTGGGTGGAAATCACAATTTTTATCAGGTTTAATGTTTCCTGTTATGAATTTTATATCAAATGTAGGATATGTAGCAGTTGCAGTTGCAGGAGGCTATTTAGCAATTAATGGAACGATTACAGTTGGAAATATACAAAGCTTTATACAATATAATAAGCAATTTACACAACCAATTAATCAATTAGCACAAATTTCCAACATGTTACAAGCGATGATGGCAGCAGCAGAAAGAATTTTTGAATTTTTAGAGGAACCAGAGGAAGAAGTAACAGCTAAGGGAGATATAGATGCTTCTAAGTTAAATGGAAATGTAGAATTTAAACATGTAAAATTTGGATATGACCCAGAAAGAACGATTATAAACGACTTTAATGCCAATGTCCATGAAGGGCAAAAAATTGCAATTGTTGGACCAACAGGTGCAGGAAAAACCACAATGGTAAAATTACTGATGAGATTTTACGATGTAACAGAGGGTGCAATTCTAGTAGATGGACATAATGTAAAAGATTTTGATAGAGGAGAACTTCGTAAACTATTTGGTATGGTTCTTCAAGATACTTGGCTATTTGGAGGAACTGTAAAAGAGAATATCCAATATAGTAAAGAAGATGCAACAGATGCAGAAATAGTAGAGGCAGCTAAAGCAGCGCATGTTCATCATTTTATTAAGACATTACCAAAAGGATACAATTCTTTAATCAATGAGGAATCAACCAATATATCTGCAGGACAAAAACAATTACTTACCATTGCAAGAGTTATCTTAGCAGATCCTAAAATATTAATATTAGATGAAGCAACAAGTTCCATTGATACAAGAACAGAAATACAAATACAATCCGCAATGGATAATCTAATGAAAGGAAGAACAAGTTTTATTATCGCCCATAGATTATCAACTATTAAAAATGCAGATTTGATTTTAGTTATGAATCATGGAGATATTGTAGAACAAGGAACACATGAGGATTTACTTGCCAAAAATGGATTTTATGCTGATTTATATAATTCGCAATTTGAAGAAGTAGAAGAGTAATTAAAAAATAAAATAGAAAAGGCATCAAGTTAATGCCTTTCTATTTTATTTTTTTAATAATCTAAATATGGCGAGCTTGCTATATTTAAAAAGATGTGTGGTCGATTTTTATATAGCATAAAAGATGAATAAAGAGATAATAGAAAGCTATTATCTCTATTATCTCTAATTTCTTCTCTTTCCAAAAATAGAAAGAATCCTTAAGAAGATGTTAATAAAATCAAGGTATAATTGCATTGCACAATAAATATATATTTTTTCCTGGTCAATATTAGGTTCTGCTTGTAGAGCTTTTATTTTATTAATATCATAAACAGTAACACCAAAAAATATAAGTAAAATAATCCAATCTAATACTAAATCAAATAAAGAACTCTTAAAGAAAAATAAATTTACGATACTAAGAAGTAATCCAATAATTAAGAATACACTTAGATAAGTTCCCCATTTACTTAAATCTTTATTTGTCTTGTACCCAATAAAACTTAAAACAGCAAAAATCACAGCAGAAGCAATAAATAATGTAATAATTGAGTTTAATTCAAAAACAGCAAAAATGACAGATAATGTCACACCATTTAATGCGGCATAAATAAAATACAGAATACCAACAACAACAGGTGGTAGCTTTCTAAATAAAAAGCTAAATAATAAAACAGCAACTAATTCAATAATTAATAATCCAGTAAAAGAATCCGTAAGTAAAATTTCAAAAAATAACCCTGAAGAATAAGTGTACCAAGCAATTAGTGCTGAACCTAATAAACCTAAAAACATCCAGAAAAATGTTTTTCCATAAAGTTTATTTTCAATAGGCATATTTTGAACTTCATTTTCTTCCATATCAAAACCCCTTTCATATTTATTAAATTTAGTATACAAATAAAATAGAAAATATGCAATATATATAATTAATTTCTTAAAATATAGTTAATTTTATTGAAAAATTATCAAAAATATGTCATAGTAAAAAAGAAAAAATAATATGCAAAAATGTTGTTATATAGAGGAGAAGGATATGAAGAAAAAAATAAAACAAGAACTAAAAAAACGCGTAGATTTAAAATATAAAGAATTTCATAAAGGCCTATGTCCTGGTACAGAAAATATTTTAGGAATACGAGTGCCAGTGCTTAGAAATTATGCAAAGGCATTAGCAAAGGAATATAAAATTCGTGATATATTATATCAAATTGATGATGAATATTATGAAGAAATTATGTTGCAAGGAATGTTAATTGGTTTAGAAAAAGATAAGGATATACAAACGATATTAAATGATATAAAGGAATTTGTACCCAAAATTGATAACTGGGCAGTTTGTGATGTGTTTTGTGCAGGATTAAAAATAACTTCAAAACATCTAAAAGAAATATGGGAATTTTTACAAAAATATGTGAAATCTGACAAAGAATTTGAAATTCGATTTGGTGTAGTGATGATATTAGATTATTACATAACAGAAGAATATTTACAAAAAAATTTTGATATATTTGATAGTATACATAGTGATAAATATTATGTCCAGATGGCAGTTGCGTGGGCAATATCAATTTGTTTGATTAAATTTTATGATGAAACAATTACATATCTAAAACGTGCGAAAATAGATAAATTTACTTATAACAAGGCATTACAAAAAGCAATCGAATCTTATCGAATATCACAAGAACAAAAATTAGAACTAAGAAAAATGAAAAAAATGTAAAATTATATTTGATTAATGTTATTTTTATGATATAGTAATAAAAAAATACGAAGGAGAGAACAATGGGAAGAGGAAGAAGAGAATTAGGAAAAGAACCAAAAGTAAAAAACATGAAAAAAACAAAAAGAATGTCAACAGAGGAAATAGAAAACAAGAAGAAAATGATTATTAGAACAGGGATTGTTATATTAGCAATCATTATGTTGTTCATAATTGCTATGATTGCAAATAATTATATTATATTAGACAAGAACACAACAACAAATTTGATAATTAATAATAAAAATGTAACATCAAATTTAAGAAATGAAATTATACAAGAAGATGGTGTTATTTATTTATCAGAAGATGACATTGCAAATTTTTTTGATAAGCACATTTATTTAGAAGAAGAAAATAATAAAGTTATTACAACATATAATAAAAAAATCGCAGAAGTTAGTCTAGAAGAAAATGTAATCCAGATTAATGGAGCAGATAAAACAACATCTGCACATGCAGTGGAAAAAGATGGAGTTATCTATATACCAATTTCAGAAATGACAGAAGTGTATGATATAGAAATAGGAACTATAGAAGAAACAAAGATTATAACTATGGATTCATTAGATAAAGAACAAAGAAAAGCAATTGTAACTTCTAATTTGGCTGTAAAATCTTCAACAAACTTTATAGCTAGAACAGTTGATAGAGTAAAAGAAGGACAAGCTGTAGTTGTCATTTCTTCTGATGGTGGTTATTCTAGAATACGAACAGAAAATGGAAAAATTGGATATATAAAAACAAACAAATTAGCAAATGAATATGTAGTAAGAGAAGACATGCCAGAAGAAAAACAAATTGAAGGAAAAATCAATATGACATGGGACTATTATTCAGAAGTAGCAAATGCACCAGATAGAACTGGAACGACCATAGAAGGTGTTAATGTTGTATCACCATCTTTCTTCTATATAGATGAAGAGGGGGACTTTAAAGAAAATGTAGGAGAAAGAGGAAAAGCCTATGTGGATTGGGCGCATGGTAATGGATACAAAGTATGGCCAATGGTATCTAATGCAGTAGCAGCGAAAGAAAGTTTACAAATTACATCAGAAATTATGAACAGCTATGAAAATAGAAAAGCGTTAATAGAACAAATTGTAGATGCATGTGTTACATATGATTTAGATGGAATTAATATAGATTTTGAAAATATGAAACAAGAAGACAAAGACATGTATTCAAGATTTATTATAGAACTGACACCAAGATTAAATGAAATGGGAATGGTTGTTTCAGTAGACGTAACAGCACCAGATGGTGGTGAAACATGGTCAATGTGCTTTGACAGAAATGTGATTGGAGATGTAGCAGACTATATTGTGTTTATGGCATATGACCAAAATGGTATTTCTAGCACAACAGCAGGAACTACAGCAGGATATAATTGGGTAAAATTAAATTTAGTCAAATTTTTACAAACAGAAGAAATAGAATCAGATAAATTGATACTAGGAATTCCTTTTTATACAAGAATTTGGACAGAAAATGCTAATGGAGAAGTGATAAGAAGTTCAACAGTAAATATGGAAGATATAGAAAGTGTTCTACCAGATAATATTCAAAAGACATGGGATGATGAAACAAAGCAGTATTATGTAGAATACCAAGAAGGAAATGATACAAGAAAAATCTGGATAGAAGATGTAGAATCATTAAAAGAAAAAGTTTCATTGGTTAATGAAAATAAATTAGCAGGAGTTGCTTCATGGCAAAAGGGAATGGAAACAGATGATGTATGGCAAATGTTAAAAGAGGAGTTAAAATAAAAGAATATAGTTACTTAAAAATTATTTAAATAATGTTATAAAAAAGAGATAGATTTCATTTTATGAAGTGTATCTCTTTTAACATTCTAAAAAAACAAATAAAAAGCATAAAAGGAGCTTGACAACAGTAATTTCAATGGTATAATACTAATAAAGTGACACTTTGGAGGGATTTTGACGAATGCAAAAGGAAAATGTATTTTTTTCTGTGGACAAATTTAATGAAATGACAGATGAGCAAATTATAGTAGAAGTACAAAAAGGAGATAAACAAGCTTTATCATATTTAATGAATAAATACAAAGAATTAGTAAATATAAAAGTTAGTAAGTACTTTATGGTGGGAGCAGAAAGAGAAGATATTGTTCAAGAAGGATTGATTGGACTGTTTAAGGCAATCAAAATGTTTAAAGAAGATAAAAATAATAAGTTCAAATCATTTGCAAATATGTGTATTGAGAGACAATTGATTACAGCAATAAAATCTTCAACAAGACAAAAACATATGCCACTAAATTCTTATTTATCACTTAATGCTTCTGCATACGATAATGAAGAGGAAAACGGAATAGAATTAATTAATACATTAGATAATAAAATGGTAGAAGACCCATTAGAAACGGTTATGAAAAAAGAATATTATAAAGAAATTGAAAGTTCAATAGAAAAATCACTAAGTACGTTTGAAAAACAAGTTTTAGATGGATATATAAAAGGATATAGTTATGTCACAATTGCAAAACAATTGGATTCACCTGTAAAATCTGTAGATAATGCGATACAAAGAATTCGAAAAAAAGCAATGAAAAATATGTTAGATGAATTATAGAAAAATGTTAAAGTATTTTATTTTAAATGGGAATAATAAATATTATAAAAAACATTATAAGAATAAACACATTTTTATAATGTTTTTTTCATGCTATGGGAAAAATCAAAGAATACAAAAATCTTTAGGCTATTTAACACCAATACAATATAAAGAAAAAGAATTAAAAAAATTAAAAAAAGAGAAAGTATTGCAATAATTAGTCACAATACTTTCTAGAGAGCCTCTCTTACTTTTTAATGTCTACATTTCGGGTAACAGTTCAAAATTAGGCACCCTCTTTTAAACATTTTCAAAAAGCTATGTTTCTAATTATAATGAAATCAAAAGTAATTAAAAAGTCATATCTTCCATAGCATACATACCAGGTTGTTGATTAACAATAAATTCAGCAGCTTTTAAAGCACCTTCTGCAAAAACATTTCGAGAATAACTAGTATGCTTGATTTCAAAAGTTTCAAAATTACCAATAAATTGAACAGAATGTTCACCAACAATGTTTCCACCTCGGATAGAAGACATACCAATTTCGTTTTTATCTCTTTTTTCATGTTTATCATGTCTATTATATTCACAATGAAGGGTATTTCCTAAAGATGCATTAATGCTATCTGCTAACATTTGAGCAGTACCACTTGGACTATCTATTTTTCTATTATGATGTGCTTCAATAATTTCGATATCTGTATTTTTCAGAAAAGGTGCCAGCCAAGAAACCATTTTTTTCATAAGCATAATATCAAAAGACATATTGGCGGATTTAAAAATTGGTATTATTTTGCTTGCATCCTCAATTATTTTAGTTTCCTCATCTGTAAATCCAGTTGTGGCGATAACCATTGGTATTTTATTTGTTATTGCATAATTTAATAGATTTAAAGTTGCAACAGGAAGAGAAAAGTCAATAATAACATCAGGTTTTACAGAAATGTTTTCTATTTCTGTGAAGATTGGAAATTTAGCATCAGAATAACTTATTTTATCAAACCCACCAATCACTTGCATATTTTCATTTTCCTCCACTAAATTACAGACAACATTTCCCATTTTTCCATTACAACCATTTACAAATACGTTTAACATTTGATACCTCCATTTTTTACTATATTAATTTAATCTATTTAATTCTTCAACTAATGCTTGTTCTTTATCATAACGCATTTTAGTAAGTGGTAATCTAGGAATTCCAAAATTAAAACCAATATGATTTAGAGCAGCCTTAACAGGAATCGGATTAACCTCTGAGAATAAAGCTTTTACTAAAGGTAAAGCATCTAATTGCATTTTTGTGGCTTTTTTAATATTACCTTCAAAAAAGTTTTGAACCATATCATGTGTATATTGTGGTTTTACATTTGACAAAACAGATATGACACCAAGTCCACCTAACGATAAAACAGGTAATATTTGATCATCATTTCCAGAATAAATATGTAAATTATCACCACATAAATGTGCGATTTCTGCTACTTGAGATAAATTACCACTTGCTTCTTTAATGGCAACAATCTTATCGACTTTTGATAATTCTAAACAAGTTTCTGGTAAAATATTGACACCTGTCCTGCTTGGTACACTGTATAGGATAATTGGTAAAGAGACACTTTCAGCAATTATTTTATAATGTTCTATTAATCCTTTTTGTGTACATTTATTATAGTACGGCGTAACAATTAAAAGCCCATCAACACCTAAAGATTCAGCTTTTTTAGAGTTTTCAATGACTTTCATGGTGTTATTACCACCAGTACCTGCAATAATCGGTACTCTTCCATTTGCTACTTTCACAGCACATGAGATGGTTGCCTCTTTTTCTTCTTCTGTCATAGTAGAAGACTCTCCCGTAGTACCACACACAATAATAGCATCTACACCATTTTCAATTTGAAAATGGATAAGCTTTTCAAACTCTTTAAGATTAACACCATTTTCATCAAAAGGTGTACTAATAGCTGTTCCACAGCCTTTGAATAAAATTTTTTTCATATAATCACCTGATTTTCTTTATAATAGATAAGAAATATAGTTATATTTTTTATACATTGCCATTATATTATAAAAATGGTAAAAAGAGAATAGAAAACAGAAAGTTTATGAAATTCTTTATGGTTTAAATATGATAAGTCAGAACCTAATAAGCAAGTATATAGTATATTTTTCGTTATCCCAACACTTTACATACTGTAAGTAAATCAAATCCCACGGGACTGTCATTGATTTATTAACAGTATGCAGTGTGTCGGTCCCCACGAAACCCACTCTAAATATACTATATACTTGCTTATTAGGTTCTGACTGGTAACATTTATTTATATATTAAAATCGAATAATTAATAAACTTAAGAATACATAAGCATAGCGAAAAGCTTTTTTCATAAACATCCTAGACTTTAAAACTTCAAAAGTTTCAGACACAGCACAATACTTATCAACAAAAGTTAAAATAAATCCTTCAATAGATGTTGGAAACTGCATTGTTACAGGCCACATATGTGTTAAAATCATATCTTTTTCTTTTTGATTTAGCTCAAATAATTTACTAGCGTTATCACAGGCTACTTTACTATGCGTAAAAGCATGAAAACCTTTTCTATCAGGTTGACGAATACGCCAATCATATAAAAATAAGTCATGTAGCATAGCACTTCGAGTAGCTGCTCTATAGTCTAAATGATATTTTTTGCATATGAAATAACAATAATAAGCTACCATATAGCAATGGTCAAAACAAGTGGTTTCATAATGCTGTCTATAATTTTTCATTTCTTGTACAGTTTTATGATTAACAAATTCTTCAATAATACTTAAAAATTCTTCTAGATTTATAGGATTATCTTCTTTTATTTTCTTTTTCATAAATACCCCTTTTTATCTTATGACTTAATAATACAAAATTTTCTCATACAAGTAAAAATTTATCTCTACTATTTATTATACTATAAAATACCAAAATAGTAAACGAAAATTTTCTTAATTTTTCTAAAATGATTGAAGGAAAAAATAATTTATATTATAATCACTATAATACATAATTTTTATAAAATTGGGAGGAATTACTAATGAATCCGATATTATTAGGAATATTAATGATATTAGTGATTTTTGTCATTGTGCTTATTATTCTAATGGGTATATATAAAAAGCAAAATGAGAAAAATAAACAAGATATAACAGATAAAAAACAAGTGGAAAAAATTGGAACAAATAGTTATATGGATAAAAGACGAGAAGAATTTATAAATTCAGTAAATATTATGCATCCAGATAGAATCACGATTGGAACAATATATGTTAATGGAAAAGAAGAAGAATTAGTAAGCCAAAAAAAGGATGATGGATATATATATTACTTAGGAAATAAGATTATTGGTGGATACAATCCCAATATTATAGGAGATGACTTCATCATTTTTAGAGAAAATACATTAGAAAATCAGCTTTCAGATCAGATAAAAGATGAAATTGTTCAAATGATAGAAAAAAGCCAAAAAAGAAAAGAACAAGAAAAAGAAAGAGAATACATCAATGAAAGAACAAAAAATAGAAATACTTATGAACAGCAAATGGGATATCAAAAAACAATTGGACAAGAAAGAAGAAAAGAGCAAATAAACAAAATAGAAGAACAAGAAAAAAGAAGAGAAAATAGAGAAAAGTTAAAAAACAGAGAAATAGAAAAACAGCTAAAAGCAAAACAAGAAAAAACATCTAATAAAGTAAAAGATATTAATATTAAACAAGAAGTTGACATGGATACAAAGGCAACAGATATGGATACAATAGGGAAACGATTAGAAGAAGCAGGAAAGATAAAAGGACAAGAAAAAGAAGGGAAAATAGGTTTTGTCGAATCAGATGATTTAGATAAGTTAAAAGACGAAAATGCAAAACGATTGCAAGGACATTCCTCACGATATGAAGCTGTAAGTATTGACAAAAAAGGAAATGTTAAAGCATTAAATCTAGAAAATGATATGCAAGAAGGAAGCAACCCAACAGAAAAAAACTATCAAGTAAAACAAAATAAAAATCAAAATACGAAAAAAGGAGATGTCTTAACTAGATTACAAATTCAAGGAGAAGAAACCATAGGAATTGAAAAAGGACAATATGGAGAAGTGGAAATATATCATTCTCAGGATAAAACAATCGGAGGAAAAGATGTAGAAGGAAATAAAAGTTTAGATAAACAATTAGAAACCAAAAATGCTAAAAATCCAGTAGAAGGAATGGATGAAGAGACACAAAAACTATCACAAAAATATCAAGATGGATACCGTTCAGTAGAAAATTCTTATCAAGAAGCGAAACAACATGAACACGAAAATGGAGAACCTTGTGAAGACTTAAAAGCAGAAGACTTAGATGGAAACCCACATACGGTGTCTCATAGCCATACAGAAGATATTGTTGCTAAATTAATGCAGAATGGAGAAATTAATGATAAATTTACAGAAAGAGAAATTAGGGAACGAGTGGAAAGTGCATGGAATCAAAAGGACAATGAGGAAACATTAGAAGAATTTCAAAAAAATGTAGAAGAAGATATAGAGGCAGATGCTGAAAATATGCGTGGAGAAAGAGGAAGATAGAATTTCTTAAAAAAGTATTAAATTTGATCAAAAAAGTTGCAATATTTTGCCAATAATAGTATAATAGAAAAGGTAGTATAATAATATATAGAAAGTATATTAAAAGAGAGGTAAAAAAATGGATTATTTATATATACTAAGAGAAGCTTTAGTATGGACTGTAACAATATTTTGGTTATATCAAGTAGTTGTTAGTTTATGTTCTTTAGTAAAATTAAAAGATAAACCGTTAAAAGTAAAAAAAGACCATCGTTTTATGGCGATAATACCAGCACATAACGAAGAAGCCGTAGTAGGAAACTTAGTTGAAAGTTTAAAAAATCAAACCTATAGCAAAGAATTATATGATATATATGTCATTGCAGACAATTGCACAGATAATACAGCGAAAATTGCAAAAGAAGCAGGTGCAATTGTTTATGAGAGATTTGATGAAACGAAAAAAACAAAAGGGTATGCATTAAACTGGTTTTTACAACAAAAAATCAAAGAAGATGCACCATATGATGCTTTCTTTGTATTTGATGCAGATAATATTGTAGACAAAGATTTTATAAAAAATATGAATAAAAAATTATGCCAAGGAGAAGATGTTGTACAAGGTTACAGAGATATCAAAAATCCATCTGATAACTGGATAACAGCAGGATATGCTATCTTTTATTGGCAAATGCATAGATTTTATCATTTAGCAAGATACAATTTAGGGTTATCACCATTATTAAACGGTACAGGTTTTATGGTAAAATTTGATGTAATTAAACCACAAGGTTGGGATACAGAAACATTAACAGAAGATATTGAATTTTCATTAAAAAGAATTATAAAAGGAAAAAAATTAGGTTGGGCAACAGATGCTATTGTATATGATGAACAACCTACGGGATTTAGACAAAGTTGGTCACAAAGAAGTAGATGGACAGTTGGTCATATTCAATGTATAAAAAAATATACAAAGGAACTAGCTATTGCTGCAAAAGAAAATAAAAAGATGATAAATCTTGATGGATTATTTTATATTGTAGGAAGTATACCAATGTTTATTATAACCATCGCATTATTATTAGCAAACTTTGTCATGTATAATGCAGCATCTATTACAACAGCAGAGTTAGTAAAAAATTTAATCATGTATTTAGTACCAACATTTGTATTACCAATATTCATAGGAATATTTGCAATGTGGTTAGATGGAAGAAAAATAAAACCAATGGCAAAAGGATTGCTTTGTTATCCACTATTTTTATTAACATGGATTTGTATAAACTTTAAGTGTTTATTTATCAGAAATACTTCATGGGAAAAGATAAATCACGTAAGAAGTATAAAAATAGCAGATGTTTCTAATGGTAAAGAACAAGCTGAAAAAGAATTGGTTTAAAATAAATAAAATAAACAAAAAATAAGTGGACGTTTAAATGTTGTTAACTATGACAATACACAATGTTCCACTTATTATTATTGAAAAATTATTGTAAGTAATCAAACAAAAATGATTGGCTAAAATTAAATTCTTTTTTAATGAGCAAATTACGAAAAGGGGAATGAATAATGAAAGAACGAAAAAAAATAAATAAAAAGTACCAATATATGCACTTAGGAATACTTTTGTTAGGAATTATATTTATTTGCATAGCAGGATTTCATGAAGATATTTGGTTTGATGAAAGTTATTCCGTAGCCATTGCAAAGCATGATTTTGGAGATATATGGAATATAACAGGAAATGATGTTCATCCACCTTTGTATTATTGGATGTTACATATTGTTTGGATGATTTTTGGAAATCAAACAATTGCTTTTCGATTGTTTTCTGTTTTAGCAATTGTTATTTTGGGTATACTAGGGTATACACACATACGAAAAGACTTTGGTGAAAAAGTAGGAATACTATTTTCATTTTTTGTTTACTTTTTGCCAGTTATGTGTACATATAGTCAAGAAATCAGGATGTATTCATGGTCATGTTTAATTATCACGATTTTGGCTATCTATGCATATAGGTTATATAAAAGTATAAAAGATAAAACACCATTGCGTTTGCAAAATAAAAACTTGGCTATTTTTGGTATTTTTAGTGTAATGGCATGTTATATACATTATTATGCTTTGGCAACAACAGGAATCATTAATTTTATCATATTAATATATCTTATAAAAAATAGAAAAGATAATATGAAAATATTACGAAATTTTATAATTCTAGCAGTCATACAAATTATTTTATATATTCCATGGCTATTGTATTTAAAAGGACAAGTTGCTCATGTAGAATCAGGTTTTTGGATAGCATTAAAATATAGTACATTAATAGAAGTACTAAGTTTTCAATTTAGAAGGCAATTAGATACAGAGTTTGTCTTTGATATACAAACAATTATTGCATTAGTTGCAAGTTTAGGTATGTATGTGTATATAGGATATAGGATTTATAAGAGTAAAAAAGAAAAAGATAGCATGCTTCCAGGTATATTATCTATTATCACATATGTATTGGTTATTTTAGCAGTACTTATCATATCCTTTAAGACACCAATTTTATATGCTAGATATTTAATTGTTATGACAGGATTATATATTTTTGGAATGGCATTTTTTATAGCAAAAGAAAAGAAAAAATGGGTAATCGGAATCATATGTGCTATTGTTTTGATTTTGGGTACCATAAGTAATGTAACCAATATGAGAATCAACTATGATAATAGTAATATGAAACAAATTGCATATTTAAGAGAAAATGTAAAGTCAGAAGACATATTGATTTATTCTAACATAGGAAATGGCGGTGTGATTGCAGCATTTTTTCCAGATAATAAACAATATTTCTATAATGGTGAATTTTGGGATGTTGAAGAAGCCTATAAAGCATATGGACCAGGAATGGAAATTATCTATAATTATGATGATATATTAAATGATTATCATGGAAGAATTTGGTTAATAGATTCAGAAAATTGTGAATTATACAATTCTTTTCCAAAAGAGGGACTACAAACAATTGTAGAACCAACAAAATTTGAGACAAAATATCAAAATTACATATATACATTTGTATTATTAGAAAAAGAATAAAAAGGGAAAATAAAAAATGAAAAGAAATAGAAATGTAAAATCATTTATCTTTAATAGTCTTACATTTGCTATGTTAATGGTGGTCGTATATTTTGCATATCAGTTTTATCAAAGTAATAATTTTAATGAATTTATCAGAAGTGAGGCAAAATTAAAAACATCAGAATTTAAAAGAGATAAAGAAACACAATATTCTGATATGCGTAGTTATAAAATAACATCAAATGAATTTAATGATGCTATGTTTTCCAAAAAAGTGCAAGTTGAAAAAAACACACCATATAAAATAACCTGCATGATAAAAACAAAAAATGTAATAGCGGACAAAAATGCTTCTAGTATCGGTGCACAAATTTCTATATCTGATACAGTAGAAAGATCAGTGGCGATAAGTGGAGACAATGACTGGCAAAAGGTTGAGTTTATATTTAATTCTAAAAATAGAGATAGTGTAGATATCGCCTTTCGATTAGGAGGAACAGAGGGCTATGCTAAAGGGGAAGCATGGTTTTCTGATTTTAAGATAGAAGAAGGACAAAAAGAAGAAGATAGTAAATGGGAATTTGCTTGTGTTATATTTAAAAATACAAGTGTTACAATAGATGAAAAACAAATTAATATACAAGTAACCAATACAGATATTGCAGACATAAAAAATACCATAGAGCGATTTGAAAATTCTTGCAACCAATTATCAGAAGGAAAAATGACAGCAGATTGTGATGTTTATGAAATACAAACACCAATTACATCTTTGTCTTATGACGAAGAATTTGGATATTATGTTGCACCAGAAGATATAGAAGAACAAATTAAAAGCATCATAAATCAAAATAGCTATGATCATATTTTTGCGGTTGTAAGATTAGGAAACGAAATATATGAAGATGATATTGAAATAAAAGACTGGATAGGTTTGGGGTCTATGGATTATTATGGAATTGGATTTTCAAATATTCGATTACCAAATAGTTCAAAAAGTTATATATATAGATATGATAGAAAAATTAACCAATTTCCAGAAGAAGTATTTTTGCATGAATTTCTACACTCATTAGAAAGAACAGCTAAAGAGTATGGATATACCATTCCACAATTGCATGATTATCAAAACTATGGATATGAAAATGAGTACTTGGTAGGACAAAAGCTATGGTATAAAGATTATATGAATCAAGAAATTCGTACATCAAATGGAATAATAGGATTACCAAGTGAAATCTATACATTAAAACCTGCTAAAAAATCAAATTTTGAATATGCTTATGAATTAACAGAAGTTTATACAGAGCCACAAAATATTATTGAAGAAATTAGAGGAATTTTTGATAATCTATTTAGAAACATAAGATTAATGTTAGGAAAAGTATAAAATAAAAGGTATCAAGTAAGGAGCATGAAATAGTGAAAGTATCAGAATTTAATTATGAATTACCAGAAGAATTAATTGCACAAACACCAATAGAAAAAAGAGATGAATCTAGATTAATGGTTTTAAATAAAAGTAAACAAACAATTGAACATAAAACATTTAAAGATATGATTGATTATCTAGAGCCAGGAGATTGTCTAGTAAGAAATAATACAAAGGTAATTCCTGCTAGAATTTATGGAAAAAAAGAAACAGGTGCAAAAGTAGAGTTTTTATTATTAAAAAATATAGAAGGAGATATTTGGGAAAGTATTGTAAGACCTGGAAATAAATTACATGTGGGAACAAAAGTTATTTTCGGAGATGGTGAGTTAATTGCTGAAATTTTAGAGATTATGCCAGGCGGAACAAGAAAGGTAAAATTTACATATGATGGTATATTTAATGAAATATTAGACAAGATAGGATTGATGCCTTTACCACCATATATTCATGAAGAATTAAAAGATAATGACAGATACCAGACAGTTTATGCAAGATATAAAGGGTCAGCAGCAGCCCCAACAGCAGGTTTACACTTTACACCAGAATTATTGAAGAAAATAGAAGAAAAAGGTGTTAAAATTGCAAATGTAACATTACATGTGGGCATTGGAACATTTCGACCTGTAAAAGAAGAAAATGTAGAAGAACATGAAATGCATACAGAACATTTTTATATAAAACAAGAAGATGTGGAAAAAATTAATGAAACCAAAAGACAAGGTAAAAGAGTTATTGCAGTAGGAACGACTTCTTGCAGAGTTTTAGAAACCATTGCAGATGAGAATGGATTTGTTAAAGAAACAGAAACAGACACGAGTATCTTTATTTATCCAGGGTATCAATTTAAATGTTTGGATGCATTAATTACAAATTTTCATTTACCACAATCTACATTATTGATGTTAGTATCTGCTTTAGCAGGAAAAGACTATATTTTAAAAGCATATAATGAAGCAGTAAAAGAAAAATACAGATTTTTTAGTTTTGGAGATGCAATGTTTATTCAATAAATTAATAAATGAGATTAAGGAGGAACTATGAAACCAGCAGTTACATATGAATTATTACATGAATGTAAACAAACAGGAGCAAGAAGAGGGGTCATTCATACACCTCATGGAGATATACAAACACCAGTCTTTATGCCAGTTGGAACACAGGCAACTGTAAAATCTATGACACCAGAGGAATTAAAAGATATGGTAGGGGTACAAATCATATTATCTAATACCTATCATTTATACTTAAGACCAGGACAAGACATTGTAAAAGAAGCAGGTGGACTTCACAATTTCATGAAATGGGACAGGCCAATTTTAACAGATAGTGGCGGATTTCAAGTATTTAGTTTGGGAGACTTAAGAACCATTTCAGAAGAAGGTGTAGAATTCAAATCTCATTTAGATGGAAGCAGACATTTCTTTTCACCAGAAAGTGTTATGAAGACAGAAGAAGATTTAGGGGCAGATATTATTATGGCTTTTGATGAATGTGTAGAATATCCTGCAAGTTATGAATATACAAAACAATCAATGGAAAGAACCACTCGATGGGCAAAACGATGTAAAGAAGCACATAAAACAGAAAATCAAGCATTATTTGGCATTATACAAGGTGGATTTTATGAGGATTTAAGAGAGCAAAGTGCAAAAGAATTAATTGAATTAGACTTACCAGGATATGCAATCGGTGGTATTAGTGTAGGAGAACCAAAAGAAGAATTCTTAAAAATGCTTCGATTTACAACACCACTTATGCCAAAAGATAAACCAAGATACTTAATGGGAGTTGGTACACCAGATTACTTAATAGAAGCAGCAATCAGCGGAATTGATATGTGTGATTGTGTATTACCAACAAGAATAGCTCGAAATGGAACAGCTCTAACATCTCATGGAAAAGTTGTTGTAAGAAATGCAACATACGAGAGAGATTGGAATGTATTAGATGAAGAATGTGATTGTTATACTTGTAAAAATTATTCTAGGGCATACATTAGGCATCTTATTAAGACAAATGAGATTTTAGGGGTTAGATTATTGTCAATACATAATTTAAGGTTCTTGACTAATTTAATGGAAAAGGTTAGAATAGAAATAGAGAGAGATCATTTAGCAACATTTAGAGACGAATTTTATGAAAAATATGGCTATGCAGCTGAAAAGTAGGAGGGTGTAAATGAATTTATTAGATGAAGATTTTTCAAACAATAAAAACAAAAAAACAAATAATATGATAAAAATAATTACTATTTTTATTGTTTTAATTGTCATAGCAATTATAGGGATTGCTTCCTATATGATGTATTTAAAAGGAAGCGTTTTGCGTGTATATATTAACAATATGGAAAATGCACAAGTAAAAAATTTATTTGTGTTTGAACAAGATGGAACCATTTATGTACCAGTAAGAGCAATGGCTAGCTATTTAGGATATAGTAGCTATAACGGAGAATATAGTAATAAATCAGAAGATAGTAGTAAATGTTATGTGGAATGTGAAGGAGAAGCAACAAACATTACTTTAAATTCTAATAAAATATATAAGTTAAATTTAGAAGAAGGTAAAAATAATTACACATATATATATATGGACAAGCCTGTAAAAGCCATTAATGGAGAATTATATATTACAACAGATGGTATGCAAAAAGTGTTTAATACAACTTTTTCTTATGACCAAGGAAACAACAGAATAATGATAAATACAACTGAATATTTAGTCACAGCATATGCAAATACTGTTTTAGATTATGGATATACGAGTTTAAGTGATGTATATGAGAATGAAAAATCAATCATAAAAAATATGCTAGTTGTTACAGATGGTAAATATTATGGAGTAGTAAATGCAACAGATGGTACACAAATTTTAGAATGTAAATATGATTCCATTAGATATCAAGAAGCAACAGGAGATTTTATTGTTTCTAGTGATAACAAATATGGAATTATAGGAACAGATAGAAAAACAAAAGTAAATATTGCTTATGATAGTATTGAATTAATGGATTATGATGCAGGATTATACTTAGTAAAGAGAAATAATCGATATGGAGTAGTAGATTTAAAAGGAAATAATGTTATATATGCAGAAAATGACCAAATTGGAGTAGATATATCTAGGTTTGAAGAAAATGATTTAAAAACAGGGTATATTTTAGTAGGCAATTTAATACCTGTCAAAAGAAATAATAAGTGGGGATTATTCGATACCAAAGGAAATCAAGTTGTTGAATTTGAATATGATAGTTTTGGATATATAGCAAGTAGTAATAGAGAAGCTACAAATTTATTAGTCATACCAAGTTATGATGTGCTTGTGGCTTGTATAGATAATCGATATACATTATTAAATGCATCAGGAGAGCAACCAATTAGAGCATTTGTAGATGATATTTATATGGTAATCAGTGGAGGAGAAAAACATTATAAAATGACAGCAAATGATAAAACCTATGATGTAGAAGAATATTTGGACAGATTAGGAGTATTAGAGTCTACATCAAATAACAATCGTACAAATACTTCATCTAACACAACCAATATAAATGAAAATGATAATCAAGTAAATAATGAAACAAATGAAGAAAATACAGATAATAATGAGCAACAAAATAATGAAGAAGTGCAAAATAATAATGGAGAACAACAAGAAAATGCACAATAACTAAGATAGAAAACCATAAACAATTAGAGAATATTTGCTTGTAAAACAAGTAAATATTCTCTATTGCGTAAGTAATATGCTTTGTATTTTTGACCAGTCATACTAATAGAAAAAAATAAGAAAATAGTATATAAATATATATGGAACTTTATACAAAAATTTTAAGAAAGAGTGATTTAGTGAGTAATATACGTATAGTAGCAAATGGAATATATCTTCCTCAAGAACAAGTACGAAACAAAGAATTAGAAACAAGATGGAATTTAGAAAGTGGATATATTGAAAAAAGAACAGGAATAAAAAATAGATACTATGCCACCAATGAAAGCATACAGAGTATGGCACTAAAAGCAGTAAAGATGATTCTTACTAAAAAACAAGACATAGATTTAATTATTACAGCAACAACAAGTACAGATTTAATTATGCCTGGAATATCAAATTATATACAAAAAGAATTAGAACTTTCGCCATGTATATGTTTAGACATATTAGCTGGTTGTAGTGGATATATAAATGCATTGGATATCGCAAAAGTATATATGGATTCACGAAACATAAAAAAAGCATTAGTTATTGGAGTAGATAAGTTATCTGCCATTACGGATAAAAAAGATATAGCAACAGCTATCGTTTTATCTGATGGCGCAGGAGCAACATTAATAGAAAAGCAAGAAAATAATACTTCAAACATGTATATAGCAAACATTCAAGCAGAAGAAGACAAAGAAGATATTTTAACATATCAATATGGAAAAAAGCTATATATGAATGGAAAAGAAGTATATAAATATGCAGTTACAAAAACAATTCAAAATGTAAATGAATTATTAGAAAAAGCCAATATATCATTAGAAGATGTCAAATATATCGTAGCACATCAATCAAATTTAAAAATTATGAAGGCAATTGCATCAAGGTTACAGATAGATATGAAAAAAATGTATACAAACATACAAGAAAGAGGAAATACTTTTTGTGCAAGTATACCAATTGCTTTATATGATATGCAAAAAGAGGGACTTTTAAGAACTGGCGACAAAATTATCCTATTAGGATATGGTGGAGGACTAAATACAGGCAGTATTCTGATGGAAATAGGATAGACTAAAATTACCTTATATATTTATATTTTATAAATTTTTCGGTTCAATACGACATTTAAGAATTTGTAACATGATTTATTCGAGCCTCTTTCACTCAGTCCCTCACTTACGTGAGTATCGTGAACATTCCTCGATAAATCATTAACAAATTCTAAAATATCTCCAAGCACATTCAAAATTTATTCCATATAAATATATAAATAATTAAAAAAGAATTGCAATAAATTACTAAAAAGAAAGGATGAAAAATATGAAAAGAGCATTTTTATTCCCAGGGCAAGGGGCACAAGTTGTAGGAATGGGAAAAGATATTTATGAAAAATATGATGAAGCGAAAAAGATTTATGAAGAAGCATCAAAAATATCTGGAATTGATGTAAAAAAACTTTGCTTTGAAGGACCAGAAGAAGAATTAAACAAAACAGAAAATACACAAATTGCCATATTAACAACAAGTCTAGCAATTTTAGAAGTTTTAAAGGCAAAAGGGATAGAAGCCGATATAGCCACAGGATTAAGTTTAGGAGAATATGGGGCTTTAATTTATTCTGGAATGATTAGTTTTGAGGATGGAATAAAACTAATTCAAAAAAGAGGATACTATATGGGAAATCTATTGCCTGACGAAAAATTTTCTATGGCAGCAATTATTGGGCTAAATTCAGAGAAAATAGAAGAAGTTTGTAAAGAAATTTCAAAAAAGGACAAATTTATTGTTGTTGCAAATTATAATTGTAGTGCACAAACTGTTATATCAGGAGAAGAAAGTGCTATTGATGAAGCAATGGAACAATTAAAAGAAGCTGGTGCGAAAAGAGCCATCAAATTAAATACAAGTGGACCTTTCCATACAATTCAATTAGAAAAAGCAAAAGAAGCATATAAAGAAGAATTAGTAAATATCGATTTTAACCTCGATACAAAAGTAAAAGTGATAAAAAATATTGATGGTACATATTACACCACAAATGATTCTGTAAAAGAAATTCTTGCAAATCATATTGTTAGTCCAGTAAGATTTGATAAGGCAATTCAACTGATGGAAAAAGAAGGTGTAGAAGAATATCTAGAAATTGGACCAGGAAAAACCTTAACAGGATTTGTTAAAAAGGATAATAAAGAAGCAAAAACTTTTAATATTAATAGTGTAGATAGTTTAGAAAAATATTTAGAAGAACAAGTATAATGTAGAGGGGAAAATCTTAACGATGGTCAACAGTAAATTATAAGGTGTTCCCTGACATAAAAAGAAAGGAAGAAAAGAAATGGAAGAAAAGAAAACTGTATTTGTAACAGGAGCTTCAAGAGGAATAGGAAAGGAAGTTGCTTTAAAATTTGCAGAAAATGGATACAATGTTGTTATCAATTATGTTTCAAGCAAAACAAATGTTGAAGAATTAAAAGCTGAATTTGAAAGTAAAGGTGCAAAAACACTAATTATGCAAGCAGATGTGACAGATAAAGAGGCAATAGAAACATTGGTAAAAACAGCCATAGAAGAATTTGGTAGTATAGATGTATTGGTAAATAATGTAGGAATTACAAAAGACAATTTATTAATGAGAATGACTGAAGAAGAATTTGATAAAGTGATAGAAGTCAATTTAAAAGGAACATATATGACAACAAAAGCAGTTACAAAATATATGATGAAAAAAAGAAGAGGAAGTATTATTAATTTATCATCAGTTGTAGGAGTTGCAGGAAATGCAGGACAATGTAATTATGCAGCTTCAAAAGCAGGGATTATTGGATTTACAAAAAGTGTAGCAAAAGAATTAGCTTCAAGAAATATTAGAGCAAATGCAGTAGCCCCAGGTTTTATAGAGACAGATATGACAGCAGTTTTATCAGATGAAGTAAAAGAAAATATATATCACCAAATTCCATTAAAAAGAATGGGAACAGCAAAAGAAGTAGCAGATTTAGTTTATTTCTTAGGTTCAGATGAAAGTAGCTATATAACAGGTCAAGTTATTAATATAGATGGTGGAATGGTTATGTAAAAACAAATTAATATTACAAGTACAATATATTTTTTATAAAGTATATTTCGGTTCAATATGATATTTAAAAATTTGTAACACAATTACATTAATATACTTTATAAAAAATATATTGTACCTGTAATGAGATGTAATATGAAAAAGGAAAGGAAGAAAGAAAATGGAAAGAAGAGTTGTTATCACAGGACTAGGAGCATTAACTCCAATAGGAAACAATACAAAAGATTTTTGGCAAGGAATTAAAGAAGGAAAATGTGGAATCGATGAAATTACAAAATTTGATACATCAAATTTTAAAGTAAAATTAGCAGCAGAATTAAAAGACTTTAACCCAGAAGATTATTTTGATAGGAGAGAAGCAAAAAGATTAGATAAATTTTCTCAATATGCTATGGTAGTTGCAAGAGAAGCTTGGAAAGATAGTGGACTAGATAAAGAAACAGAAGATATGGAAAGAGTAGGAATTATTATTGGTTCTGGAATTGGTGGGATTGAAACAATTGAAAGTGAACACGAAAAATATATGGAAAAAGGTCCAGACAGAGTATCTCCAATGTATATTCCAATGGGGATTTTAAATATGGCAACAGGAAATGTAGCAATTGATATTGGGGCAAAAGGAGAATCTATGGCTATGGTAACAGCTTGTGCCTCAGGAACACATTGTATTGGTGAAAGTTTTAGAATGATAAAACATGGATATCAAGATGTTGTGCTAGCAGGAGGAACAGAGGCAGGAATTACTCCACTTGGAATAGCAGGATTTGCTAATATAAAAGCCTTAACAAAATCTGAAGATAAAACAAGAGCAAGTATTCCATTTGACAAAGAAAGAAGTGGATTTGTTATGGGTGAAGGTGCTGGTGTAATTGTCTTAGAAGAACTAGAGCATGCGAAAAAAAGAGGGGCTAAAATCTATGCAGAAGTTGTTGGATATGGTGCAACATCTGATGCATATCATATTACATCACCTGCTCCAGGAGGCGAAGGTGGTGCAAGAGCCATGAAGATAGCTATGGAAGAAGGAAATGTGAAACCAGAAGAAATGACATATATTAATGCACACGGTACATCAACTCCATTAAATGATTCATTTGAGACACAAGCAATTAAAGTAGCTTTAGGTGAAGAAAATGCTAAAAAAGTCATGGTAAGTTCAACAAAAGGACATACTGGACATTTATTAGGAGCAGCTGGTGGAATAGAAGCCATTGTATGTGCAAAAGCAATTGAAGAAGGATTTGTACCAGCTACCATCAATTATCAAGTTCCAGATGAAGAATGTGATTTAGATGTTGTTCCAAATGAAGGAAGAAATGTAGAAGTAAAATATGCAATGTCTAATTCACTAGGATTTGGAGGACATAATAGTAGTATTGTATTAAAAAAATATGAAGAATAAAACAACAAATGAATAGATATCAGTAAAAGAATGAATCATACTGATATTTATTCTGTTATTGAAAAAGAACTAAAAACATGTTAAAATACGAATAGATTAAAAATAGTATATTTGTTTGGAGGTAAAACAATGGATTACAAAGAAATTAAAAAATTAATGGATGATATGGGAAATTCAAAATTAGAAGAATTAGAAATTGAATTTCCAGATGGTGTAAAAATCAGTATGAAAAAAAGCGAGAAAAAAGAAGTGGTTTTAGAACCACATGTAATAGAAGCAAGTGCACCAATATCTGTTCCTGCTGTAAAACCAAAAGAGGAAAAAGCAATACTTGCAGTGGAAGAGAAAAAAGAAGAAAACTATAAAGTGATTAAATCACCAATGGTAGGTACTTTTTATGCAAGTTCATCACCTGATAAAGACCCATATGTAAAAGTGGGAGATAAAATTTCAAAAGGACAAGTAGTATGCATTGTAGAAGCAATGAAATTAATGAATGAAATTGAATCAGAATTTGATGGAGAAATTGTAGAGGTTTGTGTAAAAAATGAAGAAGTTGTAGAATATGGGACACCTTTATTCAAAATTAGATAACATGCATTTTCGCTATGATATTTTTAACAGTATTTAAAAGAATTTTGAAAAGTGAAGAAAGGAAAATCAATATGTTAAATAAAGAACAAATAAAAGAAATTATTCCTCAAAGAGATCCATTTTTAATGATAGATGAAGTGGAAGAATATGTGCCAGGAGAAAGTGCAACAGCATATAAAAATGTGAGTGAAGATGAATATTATTTCAAAGGACATTTTCCAGGGAATCCAATTATGCCAGGGGTTTTAATTGTAGAATCTTTAGCACAAACTGGTGCAGTTGCTATTCTTTCTATGGAAGAAAATAAAGGAAGAAATGCACTTTTTGGTGGTATTGATAAATTGAGATTTAAGAGACAAGTGGTTCCAGGGGATAGACTAAAATTAGAAGTCAAGATTATTAAGAAAAAAGGACCAATTGGAATAGGAGAAGCATTAGCAACAGTTGATGGTAAAGTAGCAGTAAAAGGAGAATTAACTTTTGCAATTGTTTAAAATTGGACAGTATCAAGTAGAAATTAAAGTGGCAATGTTTTTTTGGTTATAGTAATACTATGAAAAATAAAAATGATTATAGAATAAAAAATTATACTATAATCATTTTTTATGCTTCATAATATTGGTCTGTATCATTATATAAATCTTCTAAAGAAATTCCTAGAACTTTACAAAAAGCTAAAGCTTCAAAATCTTTTACGGTTTTCTTACCATATTCAATCTCATAAATATCACATATATACATAGTTACACCAAGTAAATCTAATTTTCTACAAATTTCTGGTTGAGAAATCTTTTTTAATTTCCTGTATTTTCTTAGGTTTTTTCCAATAATATTTAAATTTCCATTTAGTGTTTTAACCTTCATAAAGAACCTCCTGTGAAATAGAAACAATTTACAATTTACATTTTATAGCAAAACAATACATTATCTTACAGGATAGAGCTGTAAATATTACAAAAATATGTCTAGAAATTTACAAAATGAATACATTTTGTAAAATGGATTGAAACAAAATTACAGGATGTGGTATATTAAAAATGAGAAAAACTACAGGATGTAGTATAAGTTTCATAGGAGGAACAAATGAAAAGAATAAATAGCAAAGGAATTACCTTAATCGCATTAGTCATTACAATTATTGTGCTATTAATCTTAGCAGGAGTAACCATAGCCACACTAACAGGAGAAAATGGAATATTAGGAAAAGCAACAGAGGCAAGTAATAAGACAGAAGAGAAAAATGCAGAAGAAGAAGTAAAAATAGCCGTAATGGGAAGCATGGGAACAAATGGAGAGCTAGAAAATGAGGTATTAAAGGAAAATCTAAATAAAATAGAAAATATAAGTGGAGTACCAGAAGAAATAACAGATAGTACTTATCCATTAACTGTAACGGTAGAAGGGAAATACAGTTATACAATTAATAAAAATGGAAGCATAGGAGAAGTACCTAAAAGAGAGGGAATTAAAGTAGGAGACTATGTAAATTATACCTATGACCAAAAAACAACAGGATATAGCATATTGTCAACATATAGCGGATACACAAGTAATCAAACAATAAACCAAAAAAGCGGAATAAAATGGAGAATTTTAAACATTCATGAAAATGGAACAGTAGATTTAATAGGAGATATTGTCTCGACAGACCAAACCATATATTTCCAGGGAGCATTAGGATATAATAATGCAGTATATCTATTAAATGATATATGTAAAGAATTGTACAGTAATAATACATTAGGAATAACAGCAAGAAGTATCAATATAGAAGATATAGAAAGTCAAATGAATGAAACAGGAATTGGGGCAAAGGAGGCATATAAGAGTGGTGCTAATGTACAGTATGGAAGCACAAGAACATATACAGGAAGTAATGCTCAATATCCAAATTTATATGCACAGGAAAACGGAGGAAAAATAGACACAATAGAAATAAACACAAATGGAATAGGAAGAAGCGATAACGGATACACAAGCCCAACAACAGAAACATCAAGCAAAGCAAGTAGTTTAACTGTAACACAAGCATATTACAACTCTAGCAATACCCCAGCAAATTATTTTAAAGATTATAATGAAAGTAGTAGTATTGTAAGAGATATGTTGTTTAATACAGGAACAGGTTATTGGTTGGCATCTCGTTATGCTGGTTGTAGTTCATCTAATAGCTACTTTGGATTGCACTGTGTGAATAGTGATTACCTTGGAGGCAAGGCTATGTTTTATTCAAATGGTACTACCAATGGTACTTCTTATCGCCTTCGTCCCATAGTTTCTCTAAGCTCTAATATAAAAATTAAAGCGTGTGAAGGGGAGAACAGTAGCACAAACATGCATGAGATTAATAAATAGTAGGACTAAAGTTATAAGAATCAAATAGGAAAATATTATCAAGAATAAAGAAAGGGAAGGCAAAAGATGAGAAATGATTTTACAAAAGGAATTACCTTAATCGCATTAGTAATTACAATTATTGTGCTATTAATCTTAGCAGGATTAACCATAGCAACATTAACAGGAGAAAATGGAATATTAGGAAAAGCAACAGAGGCAAGTAATAAAACAGAAGAGAAAAATGCAGAAGAAGAAGTAAAAATAGCCGTAAT
>CALXQV010000058.1 GCA_944390535.1 uncultured Clostridia bacterium
ATTTAGGATTAGTAGTTACAGATGAACAACATCGTTTTGGAGTAAAGCAAAGAACAACTATTGTGGAAAAAGGACAAAATCCAGATGTATTGGTTATGACAGCAACCCCAATTCCTAGAACATTGGCTTTAATATTATATGGAGATCTTGACATTTCTATTATTGATGAATTACCACCAAACAGAAAAAAGATAGATACATTTGCAGTAACCAAAGGAATGGAAGATAGAATTAATAACTTTATCAAAGTACAATTGAAAGAGGGTAGACAGGCATATATTGTATGTCCATTAGTGGAAGAAAATGAAGAATTAGATTTAAAATCAGTAGAAAAGTTATATGAGAAATGTAAAACTGAAATTTTTCCAGAATATAGAGTAGAATACATACATGGAAAAATGAAAGCCAAAGATAAAGATGATATCATGATGAAATTTAAAAATAAAGAGATTGATATATTAATTTCAACAACCGTTATTGAAGTTGGTGTAGATGTACCAAATGCCAATATTATGGTAATAGAAGATGCTCAAAGATTTGGACTAGCACAATTACATCAATTAAGAGGAAGAGTTGGAAGAGGAGAATATAAATCCTATTGTATTCTGAAATACGAAGGCAAAGGTGATACTGTTAGAAAAAGAATGAAGGTTATGTGTGATACCAATGATGGTTTTATTATTTCAGAAAAAGACTTAGAGCTAAGAGGCTCTGGAGATTTCTTTGGAACCATGCAACATGGACTTCCTGAATTTAAAATTGCCAATTTATTTGAAGATATGAATATATTAAAAGTGGCACAAGAGGTAGCCATTAAGATTATTGATAAAGATCCAAAATTAGAAAAAGAAGAAAATGCAAGATTAAAAAGACTGATTACAGATAAGTTTACAAAGAGAATAGAGATATAACATTTGAGAAATTATGTAAATTGTGATATAATAAAGTTATGTCTTATGACATGTGTAGCTGTTAACGGGAAATTATTTCCCTGTCTTAAACAAATGAAAAAGGAGGACACAGAAAATGTGCAAAGGAAAATTTTTTATGGAAATGAAAAGAAGGAGAGGTTATAGAGAAATGATGTTACTTCTCCGGAGAAGCAATGTGAATTTCTCCTGCATGGGAGAACAACTTCTGGAGATAGCCATTATGAGCTATTTGCAGAATCCGAATCAGGAAAAAGAAGAGTTGCTTAAAACGGTTGAGAAAAATTCTCCTATGCCGATTTCAGAAGGAGCAGCCTTCGACTTGATGAAGGATGCACTTCAAAACCTTTATACTCGTAAGAGTGAAAAGGTAGCGAGTGATAAAGTCGTTATGACTTTTATCTCAAGCATAGCAGAAGAAATTCGAATAGCTAAAGCGCTTGAGATGAAAGAGGCAGAGGAAGAGCTGGAGATTACACTTGAAGAAAGAGAAATACTTATTGCTCTAGGTAAACGGCGATTCTTCAAGCCGAATGATACTTTCAAAGAGCTGCTGAATCATGTAGCCGGAAGAAATGGCTATGAAGATATTGAACCTATGCTGAGAAAATTGCTGAAGTGCGTGAATCTCAACACGGAGGAAGACACAGAGATAGCAATTCTTAATTTGGCAGAAGTAGTGGTTGAAAATCTGCTGGCTAAGAAAGATGACTTAATCTTTTAGAGGTTCTGGTTTTCATTTCTGGAGAAGAAGGTGTTATGAAACACCTTCTTTTCTTTAAATAATAGAAAATAAACTTGTATCATAAAATAAAAATAGAAATGTAAAAAAATGTAAATACAATATATAATAAAAACAAAACTTTGTAAAAAATAAAAATAAGCAATTGTAAAATATTGTAAAATAGAAAATATTTTAGTAGATGTAACTTTAGAAACAAATGTAACTATAAGGAGGAAAACACATGACAAAAGAAGCAAAATTAATAGCATTAAGAGAGGAAAGTGAAGCACGGTCAGTTGTATCACAATTAGGTTTACGTAGAGATTTGAGAGGAACTTATATTATTGAAGAGTTTGTACTTGGCAAAAAGAAAGCAGAAGCTTTAAATGATACGGAGATTGAAGCCGTATTATATTCTTGGGAGGCAAGATATTATGTGCCCAGAGCATTAATCGACGTAGAGGAGGGTATGCAGATAAAAATTGACAATGTCAAATTAAGCAAAGAAAATGAGGAGAAAGAATGTGAGTACAAAAGAAGAAAAGTAAAACACATAGAAAGATATGTGAAAACAATCCGAAGTTAAAAATTAATAGGTCATGGAATAGGCGTTAAGATAACCTTAACGCCTATTGACTTTTTATAAAAAACATATTAAGATATATCTATAAAATAAAAAAGGATGTCGATATATATGTTTCAACTAATTATCAAATTAATTGGTTTAATAATGGTTTTAATAGGTGTTATTTTAATATATGATGCAAGAATTATTACAAAAAGATTTTTTGGTTTTGGAGACCAAAATGAAGGCTCAAATGGATTAAAAATGATAGGATTCATACTAGCGATAGTAGGTGGCTTAATTATTTATTTTTCTATGTAAAATTTATAAAAACTATTGACAATAAAAATAAATTTGTGCTAATATATTTATTGTTAGTTTATATATGCGGATGTGGCGGAACTGGTAGACGCGCTGGTCTTAGGAACCAGTGCCAACGGCGTGGGGGTTCGAGTCCCTTCATCCGCACCAAGTAAGGTTTTCAAGTTTTTTAAGAAATTAAAAAATGTGAAAACTTTATTTTTTTCTAACAAATTTAATGAAATTTTCTAACATTTTTTATATTAGTTGTTGTAGATTAAGCGGTCACAACAACATTTTTTATTTGGTTTAAACTTTCCATATCTTCGTAAAGATTATTTAAAGTCTGATTTTCCATCTCATAAATTTCACTTTCATTATAATTAGTTAAAATATATTGGAATTTAGCCACTAATACTTGTGCTGAAACTTCTTTATTAGTTTCATCCATATGAGTATAAATCATAGTAGTTTGAATATTAAAATGTCCTAGCCATATTTGAATATCTTTAATTGGAACTTTATTTTGTACCAATAAAGTAGCACAAGAGTGTCTTAAATCATGTAAACGGATTCTTTTTAATTCGTTATCTTCTAATAGTTTTGAAAATGTATGACTTAGATATCCAGGTTTCATAAGTTCACCATTTGGCATTAAACAAATATAGTCTTTATATTTGTTACGATAAGTGTTACCAAATATCTTTTTATATTGTGCATACATTTCTTTATATTCATTTAATAAAACCTCTATAAAATCAAATAATGGTAAAGTTCGATAAGATGATTGTGATTTTGTTTTATTTTTAAACACAAACTGTGTCTTACCATTTATTTTAAATCTTTGAACTGTATGTCTTATAGTAATTGTTTTTCTATTAAAATCAATGCAATCCCATTTTAATCCTAGAACTTCTTCACGCCTTAATCCATAAACTGCTGCAATAATAACTTCTAGGCGAATAGTAGTATTTTTTACAACTTCAAATAAATGTAATAATTCTTCATGTTTATAAAAATTACCAATATAGTGGTCTGACTTAATAGGTTTTAGGTTATTAATAAAATTGTATTCAAATAATTCTTGTTCAACTGCTCTAGTAAAAATACAAGATAGAATTGATCTATGATGTTTTACAGTATTAGGTTTTAATCCTTCGCTAAATAGATATTCAATGTAGTTATAAATATCAGCTAGAGTAACATCTTTTAAAAGTAATTCTTCGCTCTCAAAATAAGGAATCATTTTGCCATTAGCATGGTCATAATATCCTTTATATGTACTTTTAGCAACTTGATTTTCGATAGATTTAAGCCATTCTTTAATGTAGTCACTAAATAGCATATTACGATAATGTCCCATTTTTTGAAGTCTTTGTTCTCGTGGATCATCTGACAATTTATTTACTAAATCTGTAATAATTCTTTTAATTAAATGAGTATTTGGATTTTCCTTAATAATTGCTACTAAGGAATTTATCATTTCTTCTTTTGATATGTTATACCAAGCAGATAAACATTTGGTAATTATTAATTCTTCTTCATTTGATAAAGTTTGATTACTTAAACGAAGTTGTTCTGTTTGATTATCTTTACTAATTTTAGGTAATAAAGATAATGTTGTAGGTTTGCTTTGATTTTGTTCTTCTAATAATTGTTCGGCTGTTTTCCTATTGTCTATGTATGAATCTTTATCAAAAATCATACGAATATCTGAAAGTAACTTTTCGGCTTTCATTTGATTTACTTTTTTACCATTAGCTATAACTGTAGTTGGTATCCACTTTTGATTTCTTTTATTATTTGGATACACATTTAAGACAACATAATAAACTAGCCCTTTTATTTGTAAGCTACCTGTTACCAATGTTCCTCCTTCCCGTATAACAGTTTACTTACCTATAGCTTTTGTATTATATCATAAGTTTTTAAAAATATGATAATCTTTTTAATTTTTATGTATCATTAATTATAGGCTTATTTGTTCATCTAATAAGTATTGAATAATACATGATTTGGGGATTTTGTATTCTCTACCTATTTTTATAGATTTAATTTTTCTTTGTTTTAATAATTTATAGGCAAGAGATACACCAATACCACCAAGCATTTTTCTCATCTGTTCAATATTTACAATGTCTGGATAATTAGTAAACATTATACTATAGTTTTCTTTTAGAATTTCACGCATTAATTTCACCTCCATTTCGATTTTAAAGTAAAAAAATAGACTTAAATAAAATAAGTCATAATAATATTAGTATTTAATTATTTTAGGCATATCGCTTGAATAAGCCACATCATCTTTTAATTCAAATCTTTTTTTATTTTGATTATAATTATATGCACTTGAACAATTTTTCCTTATAGCACATTTTGACATAGGATGGGCATAAGATAATTCAAAAGATGCTTGATTATGAAGTATTTCTAAAACTTGCTTTTCTTCAATTTGTTTTTCTAACCTCTTATTTTTTATGATTTCTTTTGTTTGTTCAATGTGTTTTTCACGATTTTCTTCCTTCCTTTTATTTTTCTCTTGCATATAGTTAGGAGACTTAGATAAAATCCTACTAATTTGACTAATAGATAAATTTATTTGACAACTAATTTGAGTTAATGTTAATTTATCTTTAAAATATAATGTGTAAATTAGTTCATTTCGTTCCAAATCTACTTTTTTCAAATAAACATCATCTCCTAAAAATATAATACAAAAATTTGCTAACAATTTTTAAACATAGAAAATTTTATATAAAGACTTGAAATAAGTGTTTATATAATGTATACTAATATTGACAATAAACAAAAAACGATAAAATTGTCTATTGACAATTTTATATATATCACATTATTGTCTGCAATGCAATAGATTTTATTAAAAAATATAAAAAAATTTTTAAGGTGAGGTAGATGGAAGAAAAAAATAAAATAGAAGTATATATAAATGAACAGACAAAAGAAGAACAGATAACAATACCAATGTTAGATTATGCAACAAATGATGAGGGATATATGGAATATGCTACTAAAATTTTTGAACAACCTATACAAATAGGAGAGGTGTTATTAGACTTTATTCAAAAGGATTTAAAAGAAAATAGTTATATGATTTTTAGATTTTATGGGTTTCAAACTTTACTAACAAAAGAAGAAATAAATAACTTGCTAACAACAAAGATTAATGACTCAGATAGTATTAAAAGAAAAATGGAACAGTTATATATTAAATATATGGATGAATTTGTTGACTATAAAAAACAAATAATAGATATTATAGAATTTTGTTTGTTTAATGAAGATACAAAAATGAAAAATTTAACACCACTAGAAAGATTAGTAATATTTACTAGTACAAAAGATATTAAGAAATATACAATTTTAAAATATAATAACTTTAAGCAGAGTATAAAGTTAAATAAAGATATGTCTAGAATGAAAGAAGAACAGATTATAAACACTTTACAAGATAAAGACAATAATAGATATGGCATACAAGAAATTTATGAAATAGATAATTTTTATAATTTATTATTTTTAGAACTATATTTTATATTGCAAGAAAGAACATACTTAAAAAAATGTAAAAACTGTGGAAAATATTTTTTGACAACAAATTCAGCAGTTA
>CALXQV010000059.1 GCA_944390535.1 uncultured Clostridia bacterium
GGAGGTGTAAACGATGACAAAGGAAAGAAAACAAGAAATCATTAACACATATAAAAGAGAAGAAAATGATACTGGTTCACCAGAAGTTCAAATCGCTCTTTTAACAGAAAGAATTAATGAATTAACCGAACATTTAAAAGTTCACAAAAAAGATAACCATTCAAGAAGAGGACTTCTAAAAATGGTTGGAAAAAGAAGAAACCTATTAAACTATGTAGCGAAAAAAGATATCAATAGATATAGAACAATCGTTGAAAAATTAGGAATAAGAAAATAAGATTCATAAGCCCGGTGTATAATCGGGCTTTAAAAAAATTTTAGTAAACTTGAGATTAGGTAAGTAGCTTGTGAACTGTTGGGGACATGCCAAAATGGACACTTTTTGTCCAAATGGGACAGACCCTTAAGATGTTATAAATTATTTAAAATAAGGCCTGTCCCATTTGGACAAAAAGTGTCCATTTTGGCATGTCCCCAATAGTTCAGAGGTTACCATCTAAATTAAGTTTACTAAAGTTTAAAAAAAGAATATTGGTGCAAAATAATTAAAGTAAATCATGAATTTAGGAGGAATTTTTATGTTTAAAACATATGAAACAGAATTAGCAGGAAGAAAACTTGCTTTTGAAACAGGAAAAATGGCAGGATTAGCAAATGGAAGTGTATTAGTTAGATATGGAGATACGGTTGTAATTGTAAATGTTACAGCATCTAAAGAACCAAGAGAAGGAATTGACTTTTTCCCACTTTCAGTAGATTATGAAGAAAAATTATATTCCGTAGGTAAAATACCAGGAAGCTTTATAAAAAGAGAAGGAAAACCAAGTGACAAGGCAGTGCTAACATCAAGAGCAATTGACAGACCTTTAAGACCGTTATTTCCAAAGGACTTTAGAAATGATGTTGTTGTAGTTGCAACTGTATTATGTGTTGATCAAGATAACTCACCAGAAGTAGCAGCAATGATTGGTGCTTCAGCAGCCTTATCTATTTCTGATATTCCATTTGGTGGACCAACAGCTGCTGTTAATGTAGGATTAATAGATGGAAAAATTATTATCAACCCAACAGAAGAAGAAAGAGAAAAAAGTGATTTAACATTAACAGTTGCAGGAACAGAAAAGAAAATTGCTATGATTGAAGCAGGAGCAAATGAGGTTCCAGATGATGTTATGTTAAAAGCAATTAAAGAAGGACACAAAGAAATTAAGAAAATATGTAAATTTATCAACAAAATGAAAAAAGAAATAGGAAAACCAAAATTTGCATATAAATCATTTGCAGTACCAGAAGAAGTTTATGAATTTGTAGAAAATCATTTTAAGGAAGATATGTTAACTGCTGTTCAAGAAGTGGACAAAGAAACAAGAGACAACAATATTTCTGCATTAACAGAAAAAATAGCAAATAGCTATGAAGAAAAATTTGGAGCAGAATTGGCAGAAGAACATAAAGGAGATTTAGGAGAAGCGATTTACAAATTAGAAAAGAAATGTGTCAGACATTTGATTTTTGATGAACATAAAAGAGTAGATGGAAGAGCATTAGATGAAATTAGACCATTATCATGTGAAGTAGGATTATTGCCTCGTACACATGGAAGTGCATTATTTACAAGAGGGCAAACACAAGTCTTATCTGTTGCAACATTAGGAATGATGAGTGAAGAACAAGTTTTAGATGGAATTGATACAGAAGAATCTAAAAGATATATGCATCACTATAATTTCCCAAGTTATAGTGTTGGAGAAGCAAGACCATCAAGAGGACCAGGAAGAAGAGAAATAGGACATGGGGCATTAGCAGAAAAAGCATTAGTTCCAGTTATCCCATCAAAAGAGGAATTTCCATATGCCATTAGAGTGGTATCTGAAGTATTATCTTCAAATGGTTCAACATCACAAGCAAGTATTTGTGGTAGTACATTGGCATTAATGGATGCAGGTGTACCAATCAAAAGACCAGTTGCAGGTATTTCAACAGGATTAGTAACAAACCCAGATAATGATAAAGATTATGTTATGCTAGTAGACATTCAAGGACTTGAGGATTTCTTTGGAGATATGGATTTCAAAGTAGGGGGAACAGAAAAAGGAATTACAGCGATTCAAGTAGATATTAAAGTAGATGGATTATCATATGACATTATTAAAGAAGCTTTTGAAAAAACAAGAATAGCAAGAAAACATATTTTAGAAGATGTTATGCTTCCAGTATTAGATAAACCAAGAGCAGACATTTCTGAATATGCACCAAGAATTGTTAGTACACAAATTAAAGTGGATAAAATTAAAGATGTTATCGGACCTGGAGGAAAAATGATTAATAAAATCATTGAAGAAACAGGGGTTAAAATTGATATTGAAGAAGATGGACAAGTATTTATCTATTCAAATGACAATAAAAAAGCAGAACAAGCATTAGAAATGATTGAAGACATTGTAAGAGAAGTAGAAGTAGATGGCATCTATTATGGAGAAGTTGTTAGAATTATGAACTTTGGGGCATTTGTAGATTTGGGATGTGGCGGTAAAGAAGGATTATTACACATTTCTCAAATTTCTAAAGAAAGAATTAAACATGTAGAAGATGTTTTACATGTAGGAGATAAGGTAACTGTAAGAGTTACAGATATAGATGACCAAGGTAGAATTAATTTGACTATGAAGGATTTAGCAGAAACCAAATCAGAAGAATAAAATTTTCCTTGCCAAAATTTAATTCTTTTTCAACTTCAAATATAAAAGGGTTGTAAGAGCTAGTTTTACAACTCTTTTGCAATTTTATAGAATAAGAAGATTATAATAGATATAAAATAGAAAAAGAAAAGTAAAAAATGTAGTAGAGCATTTTTAGAAAGGTGGAGTATGAAATATATAACAGAGTTTTCAGAATATTTAGGCAAAATAACAGCAATAGATAGTGAATATATCAAATTAACCATATTGACAATCATTATCTTTTTTGTTTTTGGAGTAATAAAATCTATTATCAAAAAAATCTATTCGAATTTGCCAGTAAATGATAAAAAGAAATTTTTTAGAAACCGAAAAATACGAATTATTTTAACAGCCATTTCTTTTATATTAGTTTTTCTTCTTTGGGGAGAAAAGTTATCAGGATTGATTACGATTATTAGTTTCATATCAGCAGGTTTAACCATTGCTATAAGAGAAATCATATTTAACTTTTTTGCTGGTATATATATTAACATCAATAGACCGTTTGAGATAGAAGACAGAATTGAAATTGATGATGTGATGGGAGATGTTATTAGCAAACATGCTTTAGGATTTGAAATATTGGAAATTGGAAAAAGAGTCTATGGAGAGCAAAGTACAGGAAGAATTATTCATATACCAAATTCATATATTTTTACAAAAACATTAAAAAATTATACAAAAGTGTTTAAATATATATGGGATGAAATAAAAGTAGATATTTCTTTAGATGCAGATATTAAGAAAACAGAAGAAATCCTATATGAAATCGTATTTGATAATGAAACGTTAAAAGAAATTCCAAAAAAGATGGAAGATGCTGTTGATGAAGCAATTTTAGAATATAGAATTTACTACAATAATCTAGATCCAATCATATACATAAAAATTGAAAAATCACATATAGAAATGTATTTAAGATATTTGGTACATCCTAAGAAAGCAAGAGGTGTTCAAAATGAAATTCATATGAGAATTTTAGAAGAATATCAAAAAGGAAATTTACCATTATATATAGAAGATTAAAATAAAACTTTTTTTGAAAAAACCTTGCATTTTTGGTAAAAAGTGGGTATAATATATACAGAAAACAACAGGAGCGAGAGAGTGGGAACAAATCCCACTCTTAAATTTTGAAAAAAGGAGGAAAACTTCTTGGCAAATATAGAAGAAAAAGTGGAAAAGTTGTTAAAACCAACAATAGAAAATATAGGGTATGACTTAGATGATGTAGAATATGCAAAAGAAGGAAAAAACTATTTTCTAAGAATTTATATTGATAAACCAGAAGGAATCGACTTAAAAGATTGCGAAACAGTAAATGATGCCATATCAGATTTACTAGATGAGGCAAATTATATCAAAGAACAGTATTTTGTAGAAGTGTCATCACCAGGAATCGAGAGAGTCTTAAGAAAAGATAAACATTTAGAACAAAACAAAGGAAAAGAAATTGCCATTAAATTATTTAAGAAAGACACATTAGGAAACAAAGAATATGAGGGAACACTAAAAGATTTTGATGAAGAATATATCTTATTGGAAGAAGATATAAAAATTGAAAGAAAGAGTATAGCACAAATTAAAACTGTATACGATTGGGATTGAAAAATAATTACAATTTTGGACTACATCAAATTCCATTTAAAACATGGTTACATACAATGTATGCGCCCTTACCTTTTAAATGAAATGTTTTCTTGTCAAATAAGAAAATTGTTTTTCTTTATTTGACAAAAAAACAAAATTGCACAGAAAAATTGCATAGCAATTTTTCGCATCCACAAATCTTTATGCTTCTTGAAGAACTTAAATATATATAGTTAAATTAGAAAAGTAGAGAAAAGTTCTCGCGAAGCAAGATTTGTCTCCAAAATTTATTTCTTTTTCAATCTAAATTGAAAAAAAGAAAGGAATGTGAAAAAATGAAAAGCAAAAGCAAAGCAAAAGAACCAGCAATCGACAATAAAGAATTAATATTAGCGTTAGAAGAATTAGAAAAGGAGAAAGGCATCAAAAAAGAATATTTACTAGAATCAATTGAAACAGCATTATTAACAGCCTATAAAAGAAACTTTGATGCATTAGATAATGTGAGAGTAGTAATGGACCCACAAACTGGTGCAACACATGTATATTCTATTAAAGAAGTTATGGAACATGCCAATGACAATGCATTAGAAATTGGATTAGAAGAAGCAAAAAAAATTAATAAAGAGGTAGACATTGGAGATTCTGTGGAAGTAGAAATTGTTCCAAGAAACTTTGGAAGAATTGCAGCACAAACAGCAAAACAAGTGATTATTCAAAAATTAAGAGAAGCAGAAAGAGATATTATTTTCACAGAATTTAATGATAGAAAAGGTGAAATTGTTTCAGGAATTATTCAAAAAGCAGACAAAAATATTGTTGTTATGGATTTAGGAAGATTAGAAGGGATTATGCCAACAAAAGAGCAAGTGCCAACTGAAAATTATCGAGTAAATGATAAAATAAAAGGATATGTATTAGATGTAGAAAGAGGAGCAAAATGAGCGCCACAAGTTATCGTATCTAGAAGTCATCCTGATTTTGTAAGAAAACTATTAGAATTTGAAATACCTGAAATTTATGAAGGGGTTATTGAAATTAAGAGTGTATCAAGAGACCCAGGATATAGAAGCAAAGTAGCAGTCTATTCTCCAGACCCAAATATTGATCCAGTTGGTTCCTGTGTAGGACAAAAGGGAGTTAGAATTCAAAATGTCATTAATGAATTAAATGGAGAAAAAATCGATGTTATTGAATGGAATGAAGATCCATCAATCTATATTTCTTCAGCACTATTACCAGCACAAATATTAGCAGTAGATATAAAAGAGGAAGAAAAATTTGCACAAGTCATTGTTCCAGATGACCAATTATCACTTGCAATCGGAAAATCAGGACAAAATGCAAGACTAGCTGCCAAATTAACAAACTGGAAAATTGATATCAAATCAGAAACACAATTTAGAGAAATGTTAATGAAAGCACAAGAAGGGGAAGAAGTGCAAGAAGAAGTAGAAAATGAAGAATAATTAAAATTCAGAAACATACAATAAAAGGGGGATTTTATGTGAAAAAGATACCACAAAGAACCTGTATGGGCTGTAATGAAAAAAAAGATAAACAGAAACTAATTCGAATTGTAAAAAATAAAGATAATGAAATCCATGTAGATAAAACAGGAAAAATGGAAGGTAGAGGAGCATATATTTGCGAAGATATAAAATGCTTAGACAAAGTGATAAAATCAAAACGATTAGAAAAAGTATTAGATATCCATCTATCAGATGAAATTTATGAAAGTGTAAGAGGTGTCATTTTTGGTAAATAAAAAAATATTAGGATTAATTGGATTATCCGCAAAAGCACGGAAAAATAGCTTTTGGTGCAGACAGTGTAGAAAATAGTATAAAGAAAAAAACAGTAAAGTTAGTAATCATAGCAGAAGATGCATCAGAAAGAACAAAAGATAAATTTAAAAAAATATGTGAACAATTTGATATATCAATGATACAAATGGCAGACATAGAAACGCTAAGTAAGAGTATAGGAAAGAAAAATAAAGCAATACTTGGCATACAAGACATAAATTTATCTAGAGAAATAGAAAAAATAAACAATGGGGGTGAAGCTCTTGGGTAAAATAAAAATACATGAAATAGCAAAAAAATTAAATTTATCAAGCAAAGAGATATTAGATATTGCTAACAAATTAAATATTGAAGCCAAAAGTCATTTAAGTGGTGTGGAAGAAGAGGAAGCAAAAAGAATTGAAGAAGCAATTATGAAAAACGTAAAAGACACAAAGAAGAAAGTAGAAAATAAAGAAGCAAAAAAAGATGTAAAAAAAGATAATAAAAAAGAAACACCAGTCATCATTAGAAGAGAAGTGATTATTGCACAAGATGAAACTGAAAAGAATAAAGAAGTGGTAAAAAAAGAAGAAAAAAGAAATAGTAATATTGGCTTTGTGGAAAGAAAATCAAATAAAGACTACAATATTGTTTATAGAAATAAACCAAATAAACCAATGACAGTAAGTGAATTGTTTGGTTTAAATAAACAAGAGGAGAAAAAAGAAGAGGTCAAAAAAGAACCAGAAAAACTAGAAGTAAAAACAGAAGCAAAAAGTGAAACAGTTGAAAAAGAAGAAAATATTAAAAAACCAGAAACCAAAACTGTTCAAGAAGAAAAATCTAACAAAGTTTCAGAAAAGGTTGAAGAAAATAAAGGTATGAAAACAGAGACAAAAAATGTAAGAGTAAATAATAATCAAGCCGATAATCATCATATGAATAATCGTTATCAAAATAGAAATAATAATTATAATAATCAAAGAAGAAATAATGGTTTTAATAATAATGGTAATACAGCAAATAACTTTAATCGAAATAATAACAAATTTAATAATAGAAATGGTAATAACAATGAAAGATATGGAAAAAGACCATTAGATGAAAAGGGTATCGAAAAAAATATAAAGAACATTATGGCAACAGAAGTGGTAGAAAAAGAAAATGTAAGAGAATACAACAAAAGCATTGATAAACAAAAAAGTAATAGCAGATTTGATGAAAACAAAAACGCCAAAAAATCAAAAAATAGAAGAAATTCTAGTAATGGTAGTTTTGATGAAGGAAAATTAAAAACATTAAAAACAGCAAATCGATTATCAAATATGTTTGATGACCAAGAAGGTGGCATGTTAGATTATTATGATTTAACAACAGAAAGAGGAAGAAGAGGAAAGAAAAAGAAAAATCAAAATCAAGAAGAAAGAACAAAACAAAAAATCTTTAAATTAACAGATATAGAAATTCCAGAAACCGTTACAGTAAAAGATTTAGCAGCAGAAATGAAAAAAACAACAGCAGATGTTATTAAAAAGTTATTAGGGTTTGGTGTTATGGCAACAATCAATCAAGAGATTGACTTTGATACAGCATATTTAATCGCACAAGAATTTGGAATTACAGCAACGAAAAAAGAAACCGTAACAGAGGAAGATATCTTATTTGATGAATCAGAAGATAAAGAAGAAGAATTACAACCAAGACCACCAGTTGTTGTTGTTATGGGACATGTAGATCATGGTAAAACATCTCTTTTAGACGCAATCAGAAAAACAAATGTCATTGAAGGAGAAGCAGGAGGAATTACACAAGCCATTGGTGCCTATATGGTAAAAATTAATGACAGAGAAATGACTTTCTTAGATACACCAGGACATGAAGCATTTACAGCAATGCGTGCAAGAGGGGCGCAAATTACAGATATTGCCATTTTAGTAGTGGCAGCAAATGATGGTGTTATGCCTCAAACAATTGAAGCAATTAATCATGCAAAATCAGCAGGAATTCCAATTATTGTTGCAATTAACAAGATTGACTTACCAGATGCTAATATTGATAAAGTAAAACAAGAATTGATGACATATGAATTAGTACCAGAAGAATGGGGTGGAGATACGATTTATGTTCCAATTTCTGCTAAGAAAAATCAAAACATTGACCAATTATTAGAAATGGTATTATTAGAAGCAGATGTGTTAGAATTAAAAGCAAATCCAAACAAACAAGCCAAAGGTGCTGTTATTGAAGCAAGATTGGACAAAAATAGAGGTGCTATTGCTACCATGTTAGTACAAAGAGGTACATTAGATGTAGGAGATACAATTGTTGTTGGTTCATCAATCGGAAGAATCAGAGCAATGGTAAATGATAAAGGAAAACAAGTAAAATCAGCAGGTCCATCAACACCAGTTGAAATTATGGGACTAACTGATGTACCAGAAGCAGGAGATACTTTCTATGAAGTGAAAAATGAAAAAATGGCAAAACATTTAATTGATAGAAGAAAACGCCAAGCAAGAGAAAAAGCAATCAATAGTGTGACAAAAGTAACTTTAGACAATTTATTTAGTCAAATGGAAGAAGGAAAATTAAAAGTATTAAACTTAATTGTAAAAGCAGATGTACAAGGTTCTGTGGAAGCTGTAAAACAATCTATGGAAAAATTACAAAATGAAGAAGTAAGAGTAAAAGTAATTCATAGTGCAGCAGGCGCTGTTAACCAATCAGATGTAACACTTGCAAAAGTATCAAATGCCATTATCATTGCCTTTAATGTAAGACCTGACCATACAGCAAAAGAAATGGCAGAAAAAGAAGAAGTAGAAATTAAGCAATATTCTGTTATTTATCAAGCAATAGAAGATGTTGAATCTGCTATGAAGGGAATGTTAGCACCTAAATATGAAGAAAAAGTGATTGGAAATGTGGAGGTAAGACAAACATTTAGAATTTCAAATGTGGGAACAATTGCAGGAGCTTATGTATTAAATGGAAAAGTAGAAAGAAATGCAGGTGTAAGAGTAATCCGTGATAATATTGTTATTCATGATGGACATTTAGCAACTTTAAAAAGATTTAAAGATGATGTTAAAGAAGTTACAAAAGGTTTTGAATGTGGAATGCAAATTGAAGATTATAATGACATCAAAGAAGGAGACATCATTGAAGTGTATGTGATGGAAGAAATTAAAAGATAAAGTATTAAATAAAAAGGGAGAAATAGCTCAACAAACTTCCCAAAGCGAAAATTCTCAAGATGAAATGACTCGATAAAGGAGAGAGGTATATGCAAGGAAAAGAAAACCCAAGATTAGGGAGAATTGATGAAGAATATAGAAAAGAAATCAGTCAAATTATTGGATATGAATTAAAAAATCCAAATGTTACAGGCCTTATTAGTGTGACAAAAGTAAAAGTAACAAATGATTTGAAATTTGCAAAGGTATATGTAAGTATATTAAATTCTAAAAATATAAAAGACACATTAGCGGGGTTAAAAAAATCATCAGGATATATTAGAACAGAATTAGCTAAAAGAATTAATTTAAGAAATACACCAGAATTGATTTTTGAATTAGATGATTCTATTGAATATGGAGCAAAAATTGATTCTATCTTAAAAGAAATTATGCCTAAAAAAGAAGAACAAGAATAAAAAAGAAAGATAACTTTAGCAAAGGTCAACAACAAATCACAATGAGAGAGGACATTCCGTAGCATAAATAGAAATGCCCAAAAAGTAAGGAGTGGTCTCTACTCTATAATAGAGAAAGGAATAAAAAAATGACATTAGATGATATTTTAGTAGAAATGAAACAAGCAGAAACAATTGTTGTTATGGCACATGAATCTCCAGATGGTGATGCAATTGGAAGTGTATTAGCGATGAATTTAGCTCTAAAGAAAATGGGAAAAAAAGTAGATGTAATTGTAAAAGAATTTCCAAGAACATTTGCTTTTTTACCAGAAGCAAATCTTGCAAAAACAACATCAGATGTAGAGAAATATGACTTAGCAATTTCATTAGACTGTGCGGATTTAAAAAGATTGGTAGGAAGAGAATACTTTGAAAAAGCCAAAAAAACAATTGTGATTGACCATCATAGTAGTAATATGATGTATGGAGACTTGAATTTCGTAAATCCAGTATCTCCAGCCTGTTGTGAAATTTTAGCTGGTATGTTCGAATATTTTGATATTGATATAGACACAGAAATAGGAAGTTGTATTATGGCAGGAATTATCACAGACACAGGTGGATTTAAATATTCCAGTGTAACAGCAGAAACATTTGAATTTACAGCAGAACTATTAAGAAAAGGTGTAAATATATCTGATATTTACCAAAAAGTATTAGAAACAAGAACAAAATCAAACTTTGAACTGTTAAGAAGAGCAATGAACCGATTAGAACTTATAGAAAATGGTAAAATTGCATTTACATATATTAATAAACAAGATGAAGAAGAAGTACACGCAGAACCAGGAGACCATGAAGGAATTGTGGAAAATGGAAGAAGCATAGAAGGTGTTAGAGTCTCTGTATTTATACGTGAAAAGGAAGAAAACTTGTATAAAGTTTCTATGAGAACAGGGAACAATTCTAGTATTAATGTTTCTGATATTTGTTATATATTTGGTGGTGGTGGACACCCAAGAGCAGCAGGAGCAACAGTGGCAGGAACAGTTGAACAAGTAAAAGAAAAATTAGTAAAAGAAATTAAAAAAGTATTATGAACTTAAGGGACAGTCCTTAAAGTTCAATAGAATATGAAAATCTTAAAAGATAAGTTTAGATAAGTTTGACTTATCTTTTTTTTGTGTATATAATGAGAAAAAATGAACTTTAAGGACTGTCCCTTAAGTTCTAAAAAAGAGGTTAAAATATGAATGGAATAGTGATTATTAATAAATCAAAAGGATATACATCACATGATATTGTTGCAAAAGTCAAAAAAATAGCAGGAGAAAAAGTAGGCCATACAGGAACATTAGACCCATTAGCAACAGGAGTGCTACCTTTGTTAATTGGAAAAGGAACATTGTGTTCAAAATATTTAATGAATCATGATAAAACGTATACCGTTCTTCTAAAGTTAGGAATTCAGAAAAGTACAGGAGATGAAGAAGGAGAAATTATACAAGAAGAAGCAGTTGAGGAAGAAATTTTAAAAGAGAAGAAGGTAAAAACAGCTTTAGAAAGTTTCCTAGGAGAACAACAACAAATTCCGCCTATTTATTCAGCCATTAAAGTAAAGGGCAAAAAACTATATGAATATGCTAGAAAAGGTCAGGAAATAGAAATTAAGCCGAGAAATATCATGATATATGATATACATTTACTAAAAATAAATAAAGAAGAGAAAGAGATTTTATTTGAAGTAAGTTGTTCAAAAGGAACATATATTAGAAGTTTGTGTGAAGATATCGCTAAAAAAATGGGAACCATTGGATATATGAAAGAATTACAAAGAACAAAAGTGGGGATATTTACCATAGAGCAATCGATTAGCGTGGAAATATTAGATGAAAAAACAATTGCAGAAAAGATGATATCTATTGAAGAATTATTCAAAAATTTGAAAAGTATACAGTTAAGTGAAAAAAAATTACAGCTATTTTTAAATGGTGTAAAATTAAGTTTTAATTTAGAAGATGGAATCTATAAAATATATAGTGATAAGTTATTTATAGGGATTGGTATTGTAAAAGATAAGCTTTTAAAAAGAGATATTGTATTGGTATAAGAAAATGAAAGGCAAATGTTCTATGGATGGAATCACCTTAATATACTTAAATAGAAAAGTATATGAGGTGATTTTATGTATTATATAAAAGAAACTGACAAGCCTAATAAATTGGCACAATGGTTTCATATGGTAAAATTAAAAAATGATACCGTTATCTTACCAATCACTAAGACAAGTTTAGAAGAAAAAACAGCATATAAGTTAGCGATGAAAACAAAAAATATTTTAAATAAAACCAATAGCAAAAAATTAGTATTAAGTAAACAAGTAAAACAACAAGAAACCTATGTGAATTATCTATATTCCTATCAGTATGACATTGTCGATGGAAAATGGTTATTTCAAATGTTATTGTTTGAGGTATTGGAATATGTGATAAAAAAATTAAAAATAAAAAAAGAAGAAATAAAAATTGGAATTTTGGTAAATGACATTTCAGATTTAGCAGTATATGCAATTGAAAAATTGGTTAAAGACTATAAATATGTGAAAATTGTCACCAATCATATTCACCAGTTTAAAAATATAGAAGAAAAAATTTCAGAAGAGCAAGGGATTTTTATTAATGTAGGAAATAATAAAAGGAAAATATTATCCAAAACAAATATTATATTAAATTTAGATTTTCCAACAGAATTGATAAATCGTTATACAATTTATAATACAGCTACAATTATTAATTTTAAAGGAAATGTAAAGATAAAAGATAAACGATTTAATGGATTAAATATAAATGATTATGAAATTAATTGGAAAACCAATCCCAATATAGAAAAATTTGAAGCAAAAGATATTTATGAAGCAATGCAACATAAAAATCAGCCAATAGAAGAAATGATGAAAAAAATAAAAAAAGACCACGTAACAATCAAATATTTAAAAGGAATAAAAACAACAATATAACAGAAGTATCATTACAGTTGAGTATTATGCTAACATATATATAATATATTTTTTATTATCCCAACACTTTACATACTGTAATTAAATCAACTCCCACGGGATTGTCATTGATTTATAACAGTATGTAGTGTGTCAGTTTCACAAAACCCATTCTAAATATATTACATATTAACATAATACTCAAATGCAACGAAGTATTGATGAAAATCTTAAAAATTTTATCAAATACTTTCCTTTTTTTAGAAAATATAATATAATGTAGATATCGATTTTTGGACTTGAATAAGTGTAAAAATAAATATACAAAGTGAAAAGTGTACAAACTGGCAAGGAGGTAAACATATGCCAAGTAGTAATAGAAGAAGTAGTGATGAAGATAAAACAAGGAAATATAATATGAAAAAAGCAAAAAGAAAAAGGAGACTCAGCACAGCAAATAAAAGAGATACAAGGGCAACCAAACGAGTACCAACGCAAAATACAAAAAGAAAAGGAAAAAAATCAAAAAATAAAGAAGGAAAATTTTCTGCAAGACACCCAAAACTAATGATGGCACTAAGAATTTTTATATTAATATTTTTATTATTATGTGTCATTGGAGCAGGCATTGTAGCTGGTGTATTTTTTGGGCTATTTGGTGATGATTTTGAAATTACCAAAGAAGAATTAACTATTGGTGCAGCAAACTCTGTTGTAGTAGATCAAAATGGAGCGGTCATTGCTAATTTAAGTGGTGATGAAAAGAGAAAAATTATTACATTAGAAGATATGGCAGACTATTTACCAAAAGCTTATGTAGCAATGGAAGATGAAAGATTTTATAAACATAGTGGTGTAGATTTAAAAAGAACAGCAGGTGCTATTTTGCAAACTTTGTTAGGAAATAGTTCTTATGGTGGAAGTACGATTACACAACAATTAGTGAAAAATATAACAAAAGATGACGATCGATCTGGTATAGCTGGTATCATGAGAAAAGTAAGAGAATGGGCAAAAGCATATCAAGTAGAAAGAATGATATCAAAAGATCAAATATTAGAATTATATTTAAATATATTATATGTTGGGGGAGAAGGAAATTTACATGGGGTCGAACTTGGAGCAGAATATTATTTTAATAAAAGTGCAAAAGATTTAACATTAGCAGAATGTGCCTACATGGCAGGAATTAATAGTTCTCCAAGTAGATATAATCCATTTGATGAAACCAAAGATAATACAGAACTAATTAAAAATCAGACAAAAGTAGCTTTAAATAAAATGAAGGAATTAGGATATATTGCTAGTCAAGAAGAATATGATACAGCAATTGCAGAAGTAGATGCAGGGTTAAAATTCGAAAAAGGAGCGATTGCAACCACTTCTTCATACTCATATCATACAGAAGCAGTGTTAGACCAAGTTATTGACCAAGTAATGGAAGAAAAAGGCTGGTCTCAACAATTAGCAGAAAATTATGTATATAGTAGTGGACTTACTATCTATTCAACAGTAGATACCAATATCCAAACACAAATGGAAGAAGAATTTGCGAAAGATAAATATATTCTTAATGGAAAAGCGGTAGATAAAGAAACTGGTGAGAAAAAGAATGACCATTCGCAAGCTGCAATGGTAGTAATTGACTATAAAACTGGAAATGTAGTAGGAACTGTTGGAGGATTAGGAACAAAAACAGAAAGTAGAGGGTTAAATAGAGCAACACAAAGTGTTAGACAAACAGGTTCTTCAATAAAACCAATTGCTGTTGTTGCACCAGGATTACAAGAAAAAGTAATAACAGCTGCAACGGCATATATGGATCAAGAAACAAATTTCGGAGGAAATTACACACCGAAAAACCAATCAGGAACATTTAGTAATAAATCTGTAAATATACGATATTTTATTGCAAAATCTTTAAATATACCAGCAGTAAAAATTATGAGAGAATTAACGCCAAATACATCAATAGAATATCTAAATAAAATGGGACTTAGTCATATTACCAAAGAGCAAGATGCAGATATAACATTGGCATTAGGAGGAACAACAAATGGTGCAACACCATTAGAAATGGCAGGAGCATATGCATCTGTTGCAAATGATGGAGTATATATTACGCCAACTTTCTATACAAAAGTGGTAGACTCAAGTGGTAATACAGTTTTAACACCAAAACAAGAACAAACGAGAGTGATATCAGAACAAAATGCATATATTGTGAAATCTATATTACAAGAACCAGTAAAATCTGGGGGAACAGCAACTTATTGTGCTATTAGTGGAATGGATGTAGCAGCCAAAACAGGAACGACAGATGATGACTATGATAGATGGCTTTGTGGATTTACACCATATTATGCAGGTGCTTGTTGGTTTGGATATGATCAACCAGAAACTGTATCCTATTCTGGAAACCCAGCAGGAAATATTTGGGATGCAGTTATGACAAATATTCATAAAGACTTAGAAAGTGCAAGATTTAAAAGACCAAATGGAATTGTAGAACAAACGATATGTAAAACAACAGGTTGTTTAGCAACAACAGGATGTAATGACAAATATACAGAAATTTTTACACAAGATAATTTACCAGAACAATGTGAAGGACATGGAAGTCAAACAATTTGTTCTGAATCAGAATTGGTCGCAACAGAATATTGTTCACAATATTGTGAAGTAACACAAAATTATTATGGTGCCGTATTACCAAAAGAAAAATTAGGCTTGTGGAAACCAGTTGGAGCAACAACTTCATCAGGAAATAGAATAAATGGAACTTGCACATTGCATACAAAACCAAAACAAGAAGAACAGGAGAAACCAAAGCCAAGTACAAATACAACAAACTCAACAAATTCGACAGGAGGAGGAAATACCACAACTGGAGGAGGAAATACAGCAGAAGAGCCATCAGGCGGTGGAGGAAATCAAACTGGTGGAAATAATGCAGGAGAAGATGGAAATACAACAGTTCCACCAGAAAATACAGCTCCATAATGAAAACAATTATTAGAAATTCAACAGAGTTTTCTTATGATGAAAATAAGGTTTTATATAATAAGAATTAAGATGTGAATTGTTTCACATCTTAATTTAAAACAAAAGAAATGACATAAAATTTCAAGTTGCATAAACGTAAAGTAAGAATAAAAAACAATGCAATTTTACAAGAAAGGAATGATAGAACGGTGGATATATATGTGTATAATACATTAACAAAAGAAAAAGAGATTTTTAAACCGATACAGGAAAAGGAAGTAAAACTATATTCATGTGGGCCAACAGTCTATAAAGATGCAAGTATTGGAAATATGAGAACAAATATATTTCAAGATGTCTTAAGAAGAGTGTTAAAATATAATGGATATACAATCAAGCATGTCATGAATATAACAGATGTAGGGCATCTAGTTTCTGATGGAGATGAAGGAGAAGACAAAATGATAAAATCAGCAAGAGAAGAACACAAAACACCATTAGAAATTGCTGAACATTACACAAAACTATTTTTTGATGACTTGAAAGAACTAAATATAGAAATTCCAGAAGTAATATGTAAGGCAACAGAATATATTCCAGAAATGTTAGAATATGTAAAAGAATTAGTAAACAAAGGATATGCTTATGAGACTTCAACTGCTATTTATTTTGATATATCTAAACTAGATAAATATCCAGTTTTATCAAACTTAAATGTAGAAGAACAAAAAGCTGGTGCAAGAGTAGATGTAGATCCAGAAAAGAAAAATCCATATGATTTTGCCTTATGGATAAAAGCCCCAGAAAATCATTTAATGAAATGGGATAGCCCATGGGGACCAAGTTACCCAGGATGGCATATTGAATGTTCAGCTATGTCAAGAAACCATTTAGGAGAACAATTTGATATCCATACAGGAGGAATTGATTTAGTGCCAACACATCATGAAAATGAGATTGCCCAGAGTAAAGGTATATGTGGAAAAATACCTGCTAACTATTGGATACATGGAGAATATTTATTAATCAATGCTGGTAAAATGTCAAAAAGCTTAGGAAATGTATATTTATTAAAAGACATAAAAGAAAAAGGATATGATCCATTGGTATATAAACTATTATGCTATACATGTAGTTATAGAAATAAATTAAACTTTACATGGGAAGGAATAGAAGCATCATCTAAATCATTAGAAAGATTAAGAAAAGGATATCAAGCAAATAAAAATGGAAAAGACAGTTTAGGTGAAGAAGATAAAAAAGAATTAGATAGGTTAGAAAATGAATTTCATAAAGCTATAAATGATGATATGAATATGCCACTTGCCATGAGTTTTGTGTGGGAAGTGATAAAATATCCAAAAAAATCACCAGAAATTGCAGAATTGTTATTAAAGTTTGATACAGTATTAGGAATAAAAATAGATAAAGAAGAAACAAATAAAAAAGTAGAAATTCCAGAAGAGGTATTACAATTAGTAGAAGAAAGAAAACAAGCAAGACAAGAAAAAAATTGGGCAGAATCAGACAGATTAAGAGACTTAATCAAAGAAAAAGGATATGAAGTAAAAGATACAAAAGAGGGTATGGAAATTAATGAACTTTAGGGACAGTCCTTAAAGTTCTATTTTTTATTGTATAGGAAAATCAGATTTTATCTTGACTATATAAGATTTATATACGAACTTTAAGGACTGTCCCTAAAGTTCGTTAATTTCAATACTCTAAGAACATTTTTAGTGATTCAATTTTAACAATAGAATATGAGAAAGTCAATAAAAATTTAGAAAAATTTTTTTCAGAAAAGTACATGTAAAAATATAAAAATAGGTAAAATAAATTGTGAAAAAAATCAAAAAAAAACTGAAATGTCAGCATATTTAAACAATAATAGAATTCTTAAAAAAATGAAATCTAAGTAAAAAACAAGAAACATAATACTACAATACACCAATTTAACTCAATAAAAACGAGTATGATAAAAAAATAGATAATATGATTTTATAAATTGTGGAACATTATAAATACATATTATTATTCGAATAAACAAAGAAAAAGTGTAAATACTATTTGTAAAAATATTTTAGGAAAACATATACAAACAAGAGAATATATAAAAATGATAAAAGAGGAACAAAAGAAGGGAGAAATTAGAAAAATGCTAAAACAAAAAAATAGAAAAAACAAAACAAATAATGGTATTACCCTAATAGCATTAATAGTTACAATAATAGTGTTACTAATACTGGCAGGGATAAGTATAGCAACACTAGCAGGAGAAAATGGAATAATCGCAAAGGCAGAAGAGGCTAGAGAAAAAACAAAAATAGCGGAATATAAAGAAGAATTAGAGATGATAAGGCCAGGGTTAGAAGTAGAAAAAAATATGGAAAATTTGACAACTAAAGAAGTAATGGATAGATATGAAGAACAAATAAGAGCTAACCCCAAATTTCAGGCAGAAGGAACAGAAATTATAAGGAAAAGTGATTCAAAAATAAGAGTAATAACACCAGAAGGATATGTATTTGATGTAACTATGGAAGGTGTAGAATATAAAGGAAAACATGGAGAAAGTGGATTGCCTGACTTAGAGGAAGGAGATATAAAATTTAAAGTAGAGCCAAGTGAATGGACAAACAAAGATGTTGAGGTGGAAATTGCAACAGAATATGAATATGTATTAGAATATAGTATTGATAATGGAAGTTCATGGATAGAATATAAAGAAAAACAAGTATATAGTAAAAATATAGAAATAATCGTAAGAGGAAAAACAGAGCTAGATGAAATAAAAGGATATGGAACATTAAATATTAGTAATATAGATAAACTAAACCCAAATGCTTTTGTAGTAACAGTAGAAAACACAACAACAAACGCAATAACAGTAAAGGGAGAGACAACAGACCAAGAGGAAACAGAAGAATATGGAAGTAGTGGAATAAAAGAATATTATTTTAGTAAAGATGATGGAAAAACATGGGAAAGTAATGAAGACAAATTAGTTGGAACCTATACATTTTCAAATTTAAGCCAAGGACAGAGTTATAGTATAAAAATGAAAGCAATCGATAATGCAGGAAATGAAATAATAACCAGTACAGTAAAACAAGTAACAGGAAGTGTACCTGGAGGAGAAGCAAGTATTGTGTTTGGGTATAATCCAAGTATATGGACAAATGGAAATGTAACAGTAAGCATTAGCACTAAAGAAAGTGGCTATACCATAGAATATAGTATAGATGGAAATTCATGGACAAAATACACAACAGGAGCGCCGATGAGCAGTAATGGAATAATATATGCTAGGTTGAAAGATAGTACAGGACAAGTAGGAGCAGTAGCAACAGGAAATGTAGCCAATATAGATAAATTAAGCCCAAATGCTTTTGCAGTGACAATAGGAAGTGTAACAACAAATGCAATAACAGTAAAAGGAGAGACGACTGACCAAGGAAAGACAGAACAATATGGAAGTAGTGGAATAAAAGAATATTATTTTAGTAAAGATGATGGAAAAACATGGGAAAGTAATGGGAATAAATTAGGGACAACTTATACATTTTCAAATTTAAGCCAAGGACAAAGTTATAGTATAAAAATGAAAGCAATTGATAATGCAGGAAATGAAACAATAACCAATACAGTAAAACAAGGAACTGGAAGTGTACCTGGAGGAGAAGCGAGTATTGTGTTTGGATATAATCCAAGCACATGGACAAAGGGAAATGTGACTGTAAGTATCAGTAGTAAACAAAGTGGATATACTTTAGAGTATAGTACAGACGGAAAGACATGGACGAAATATACAA
>CALXQV010000060.1 GCA_944390535.1 uncultured Clostridia bacterium
TTAATTGTGTATAATGCAAAACTAATCGCAGGAGATATCAAAGTATCAGGAGAATACAAAAATGCAAAAGATACGATTATCATATGTATTGTAAATGATAATATACTAAAACGAAATGCATACTTTAATTTAGCCATGTTAAAATATGAAAAAACAGAAGAAATTAGATATGTAAATATGGGGTATGAAAAAGAGGAAGAATATTTAAGTAATATGTTAAAATATTACATCATAGAATTACCAAAGTTCAAGAAAAAGAAACCAAAGGTAGCAGATTTATTAGAGAAATGGTTATATGTGATTGGGGGAGATAGAAAAATGATGGAGGAATATCAAAAAGAAAATGAAGAAATCAAAGAAGCAGTAGAGCAATTGACAGAGATGAGTGCCGATGAGTATGAAAGAGAATTATATGAAATTAGAGAAAGGAGTAGATTAACTTACAATACAGAAATGAATGAAGCAAGAAGAAAAGGATTAGAAGAAGGGGAAGCAAAAGGAATAGAAGAAGGTAAAAAACAAAATAAAAAAGAGATTGCTAAAAAAATGAAAGAAGAGGGATTAGATATAAAACTAATTCAAAAAATAACGAATTTAACAGAAGAAGAAATCAATGCATTATAAATTTATTGTTTTGAGTATGGTTTTAAACAATATATAATACTTTAAAATATAAAAAATATTTTTAAAGCCATATGTTAAGAAAGGAAAAAACTGGATGGATAGATTAGAAAGATTTGAAAAAGCATTACAGGATATATTAAAAAAATATGATAATTTAGGAAAACAATTAGAAGATTTAAGAAATGAAGGAAAAATGAAAACAACGAAATTTCGAGAACTATTAGGTAAAAAGTTAGTATATAATATGATTATTACGATATTTAAAAGATATGATTTGATAGAAAAATAAAATTGGATAAGGAAGAAATTTTATGATATATGTAAATAATGAAAATAAGATAAACATATTAAAAGAAAAGATAAATAAACATAATGTATGTGTATTTATGGATTATGATAAAACAATGACATCAAATGAAAGTGAAGATTCATGGGATGTTATTGCAAATAAGAAAGTAATGGGAGAAGCAATTTCAAACGATGCAAATACATATTATGAAAAATATGGATTTGTAGAGTTTAATTATAATATGAATGAAAAAGAAAGAGAAAAGTATATCATTAAATGGTATGATGAATGTATGGATTTATATTATCAATATGGATTAACAAAGGAAAAACTGAAATTATCCATTCATAACAGCAAAATAGTTTTTAGAGAGGGTGTAAAAGAGCTTCTTTTTCAATTATATAAACAAAATATTCCAGTTATTATTTTATCAGCGGGAATTGGAAATGTGATACAAGAAGTATTAAAAGACAGAAATTGTTATTATGAGAACATTACCATTATTAGTAATTTTATACAATTTAATGAAAAAGGAGAAATGGTAAAATTTTCTAATCATATGATTCATAGCTTAAATAAAAATATAGATAAAGTAGAAAATCCTAATATAAAAGAGATGATAAAAAATAAAGAATATAGAATCGTAATAGGGGATTTAGTGGAAGATATTCATATGATGGGAAATTATGAAGAAGAAAAATCATTAAAAATAGGATTTTTAAATAAAAATATAAAAGAAAATTTAGAAATATATAAAAAGAACTTTGATATTGTCCTAACAAAAGAAAATAATTTTTATGATATAGAAAAGTATATCATACAAAAAAATTAAGCAAGAACTATCTAACTAAGTCCTTGCTGGTTTCTTCATTACTATCATTGGTTTTATAATAAAAAGCATCGAATTGACTTTTTATGACATTCCATAATTTAATGCATTGATAATACTCTGAAGGAAGAGAAAGTCGAGGAAAAGGGTTTTCCATATTGGCTTTCATAAAATTTTCGCTACGAAGTATTTTTTCAAATTTAGGTAAAGAAGGACATATGAAAGTACCTTCTTCACAGATAAAGTAAAGGGGTGAGCCTTTTACATAAACTCTTATTTCGGAATATGCAGGTTTTATAATTCGGTTAGGAGGACCAGGAACATAGTGAGTTTTCATGCCTTCATCAGGAATTTTAAAGGCCAAGTTCATTAAATCATTTAAAGTATCAATTTTATAATTCATAATAACACTCCTTAAATATACATAAACAGTATACCATATTTCTATAAACTTTGCAATGATAAATGAATTTCTATAAAATGAGATAGACTTTTTTAATATAAATGATATAATACAAATGATTAGGAAAGGAATGAATAAAATGGACATAGAAGAAATAGAAAACAATTGTGATAATAAAGAGAAAATAATACAAGCAGTAAAAGAAAACGGAAAAAATCTAGAATTAGCATCAGAAGAATTACGAGATGATAAAGAAGTGGTTATGGAAGCTCTAAAACAAGATGGAGAAGCTTTAGAGTTTGCAAGTACAAGATTAAAAGGAGATAAAGAAGTAATAAAATTAGCTACTAAAACAGCACCATGGACAGTCTGTTATGCATCAGAAGAACTAGCAGGAGACAAAGAAATTATGTTAGAATGTTGTAAACAATATGGACAAGCTTTATATTATGCATCAGAGGAACTACGAGATGATAAAGATGTGGTAAAAGCAGCAGTTGAGAATAAAGGAATTATTATTAAATATGCCAGTAAACGACTACTTGAAGATAAAGAATTAGCACAAATTGCTGTAAAACAAAATAAACAAGCATATCATTTTATTTCCAATAAATTAAAACAAGAGGAAGATATAAAAAAGTTAATAGAGTAGAAAAAATGCTATCAAAAATGATAGTGTTTTTTCTATTAAGGCTTGAAATTTACAATGATATATCTTAGAATATATACGAATTAATTATCATAAAAATTAGAAAAGGAAGAAAGGAATGAGTTTTATGAGAGTATTAGTTGTATCAGATATTCATGGTTCAAGTGTATATGCAGATAAATTAAAAGAAATTATAAAACAGGAAAAACCAGAAAAAATAGTGGTATTAGGAGATTTGTATTATCATGGACCAAGAAATCCATTAACAGATGGATATGACCCAATGAAAGTAGCAAAAGTATTAAATAGTGTAAAAGATAAATTAGAAGTCATAAGAGGAAATTGTGATGCAGAAGTAGATCAAATGGTTTCAGAGTTTGAAATAAAAGAATATATATTAGAAAAAATAAACGGAAAAACTATATTTTTTACACATGGACATAAATATAATATGGATAATCTACCAAATGAAGATTTTGACATCATGTTTTATGGACATTTTCATACTTGTTTTATTAAAAAATATGATAATCAATTGTTTGTAAATCCAGGTTCAATTACATTACCAAAAGAGAATACACCACATAGTTATGCGATGATAGAAGAAAAAGATATTATCATAAAAGATGTTGATGGAAATGTGGTAGAAGAATATAGATATAAAGAATAACTTTAAGAGATTTTGAGGGAATTTGGGGACGGACTCATTTTTCCCGTTTTCAATTTTATAAATAAAAAATATAGAATATAAAACCATTACACAATTTTGTATAAGCTAAATTTTCATAGAAATTCTTGAATAAAAAAGTGAGCCTCTTTCATTATTGCTTAAAATTTTAAGCAAAATGAACATTCCTCACTTTTTTATTTTAGAATTTCTAAGTTCAAATTTAGATACACAAAATGTTTCATTTTTTTATATTCTATATTTTTTGATACTTAATTTTAAAAAAGGGAAAAATGAGTCCGTCTCCAAATTCCCTAAATCCATTCACCATATTTCTTTATATAAATCTTTTTTGCAAACATAGCCAATATACAATATAAGAAAGTAACAATTAGAATAAGTGCAATATATTGACCAGCAATAGGAACAAGTCCAATGAAACTACCTAAAGGTGTAAAAGGTACAATAATACCGATTAATATTAATAAGATAGAAGAGAAATATACCATCTTATTAGCATTACTTTGTATAAAAGGTATTTTTGCAGTTCTAACAATATGCATACCAACTAAATTAGAAACAATACTATACGTAAACCAGATGGTTTGGAAAAGTGCGGCTTCTCTTACACCAAATACAAACCATAAAGAAGCAAATACAATTAAATCAAAGATAGAACTAACAGGTCCCATAAATAGCATAAAATGTTTTAAACTCTTGATATCTAGTTTTTTAGGTTTTCGTACAATTTCAGCATCTACATCATCAAAAGGAAGTGTCATTTGTCCAAAGTCATATAATAAACCTTCTACTAACAATTGAATAGGTGTTTCTGGTAAAAATGGTAAAGCAATACTTGCAATAATAACAGACAATACTTCACCAAAATTAAAACTAGTTGCTAATTTAATATATTTCATTAAGTTGGCAAAAGTTTTTCTTCCTTCTGTGACACCATCTAACAACACGTTTAAATCTTTTTCTAATAAAATGATATCTGCAGATTCTTTTGCAATATCAACAGCGGTATCTACTGAAATACCAACGTCTGAATTGGTTAGGGAAGGACTATCATTAATCCCATCACCCATATATCCAACAACATTACCTTGTTCTTTTAATAATCGTACAATTCTTGCTTTCTGAATAGGAGATAATTTTGCAAAGATATTATTTTTTCTAATTAATCTATGAACAGCCACATCTGGTAACTTATCTAATTCATTTCCTAAGATAATATTTTTAGACTTGATATTTACTTTGTCGCAGATACATTTTGTAACTTCTGCATTATCACCAGTTAAAACAATCACACGAATACCAGCTTTGTTCATTCTTTCAACAGCTTCTTTAGCACTTTCTTTTGGTGGATCTAAAAAGCCAATGAAACCAATTAATATCATATTTTTTTCATCTTTTACTTCAAAATCATAGTTTGGTTCATTACTATATTTTTTACAAACGGCAATAACTCTTAAGCCTTCTTTATTTAAACCTTTGCTAATCCTTTGAATATTTTCTTTAATTTCTTTTGTTAAAGGTGAAACTTCTCCTCTATATTCAACTGAAGTAGAAATATTTAAAATTTCTTCTACAGCACCTTTAGTAATTAACTCGTCTTTTCCTTCTGGATTTTTTACAGCAATAGATAAACGCCTACGAGCAAAATCAAAAGGAATTTCATCTAGCTTTATATATTTACCAGTTAATTCTGGCATATTGTATTCTTTACCTCGATTGATAACTGCTTCATCAATATTACTTCTTAGACCAGTTTGAAGATTAGCATTTAAATATGCATATTTTAAAACACCGATATCTTCGTCACCTTTTATATCTAAATACTTTTCTAAAACAATTTTATCCTCTGTTAAAGTTCCTGTTTTGTCTGTGCATAAAATGTTCATAGCACCAAAATTTTGAATGGCATCTAGTTTTTTTACAATTGTCTTTTTCTTTGACATTTTGACAGCACCCTTTGATAAACAAGAAGATAAAATAACAGGAAGTAATAGAGGGGTAATGGCAATAGAAATCGCTACTGCAAATGTAAATGCTGTTACCATACTATGTTTTGAAAAATTTAAAATGAAAACAACAGGGATAATAATCAGCATAAATTTAATTAATAGCCTACTAATGTTTTCTATTCCTTTTTGAAAAGCTGTTTTAGGTTTACCAGCAGTTAAGGTATGTGCAATTTTTCCAAAATAAGTAGAATCTGCTGTTTTAATAACCACTCCTTTTGCACTGCCTGAAATGACATTGGTTCCCATAAAACAAATTGTGTCTAAATCAGCAATACTATCTAAATCTTCAGAACTTACTTCAGATTCTACTAATTTTTTTACAGCATCAGATTCACCTGTTAAAGAAGATTGCCCAACATATAAATCTGTTGCTTCTATCATTCTTAAATCAGCAGGAATCATACTACCAGCAGAAAGACTAACAATATCACCTAAAGTTACATCTTTGATAGGGATTTGTATTTCTTTACCATCTCTAATAACATGGCAAGTGGTGGCAACAAGTTCTTTTAGTTCATTAGCTGCTTTATTAGAACGGTATTCTTCAAAAAAATCTAATAGTGTACTAGCGGTAACGAGTATAGCAATAACGATAATATTGGCATAGCTAGGTGTTTCAGGTAAAATAACATCTGTATAACATAATAATAAAGTAATTCCTAATAAAATTAAATTAAAAGGTGTAAACAAACTTTCTAAAAAATAATGATACCATTTTTTTGGCTTTGCTTGTCTAATCATATTTGGACCTAGTTGTTTTAGTTTGTATTCAGCCTCTTTTGAAGTAAGCCCATTTTCTTTAATTTGAAATTTTTTCATAAAATCATTTTTAGAGAGTAAACATTCTTGTCCATAAAGTTTGGAAACATTTACTTCCTCTTTTGTGTTTGACATGTGTATAATCATCTCCCTTTCTTTTGTTTAAAGTTCTTTATCATTATACCACAATGCAATAGAAATAAAACAAATTGGTAGAAAAATATTGTAAAATTATAGAAGTTTTATATATAATGGGTTTGAAAAAGAAAAAGGAGGTATTTTTATGATTTCAGTGAAAAACTTATTTGACAATGATGATGTAAAAATTATAGAAAGAAAAGGAAATATTTCAGTTGTTGAATACCAAAGAGATGTGAGTGTAAATAAATTAACAGCTATGTCAGAATATTTTGCTGCAAAGATGAATGTGAGGAGAAGACAAGTCGTTATTCAATTACAAGGAGATGAATATGTAACCAGTGCTGGAGCAATGCAATGGATGGCAGGTAATATTGAATCAAAAACAAATGTAAAAGGAGTAGGAGATTTTATAGGAAAAGCCATCAAAGGAAGTGTAACAAGCGAATCAACAGTAAAACCAAAATATCACGGTACAGGGCTATTAGCATTAGAACCAACCTATGATTATATTTTGCTAGAAGATGTAGGAAGTTGGAATGGTAGTATGGTATTAGAAGATGGTTTATTCTTAGCTTGTGAAGCAAGTCTAAATACAAATGTTGTCATGAGAAGTAATTTATCATCAGCCGTATTAGGTGGAGAAGGATTATTCAATTTAAAATTGTCAGGACAAGGAATTGCAGTTTTAGAAAGTCCTGTTCCAAGAGAAGAATTAATTGAAATAGAATTGCAAAATGACCAGATAAAAATAGATGGAAATATGGCAATTGCATGGTCTGATACATTAGATTTTACAGTGGAAAAATCTACAAGAAGTTTATTAGGTTCAGCGGTTGCAGGAGAAGGGTTTGTAAATGTTTATAGAGGAACTGGAAAGATATTGATGACACCAGTTAGACCAGAAGCTACAAATAACATATTGACATATAGGTCTAAAAAATAAAAAATGATGCAAAAAAATGTACACAAAATTATAAAATTTGATGTACATTTTTTTATGAAACGCATTACTATACAATTTTATAAAAATATGATAAAACTATGTTGGAAGGACAAAGAATAAAAGAAGGGAGAAACATATGAATATAGCAATAGGTGTATTTATTCCATTTCTAGGAACAACCTTAGGCTCTGCAATGGTATTTTTTATGAAGAACAAAATGAATAAAAAAGTAGAAAAACTATTACTAGGATTTGCATCTGGTGTGATGATAGCAGCTTCTATTTGGTCATTATTAATACCATCTATCGAAATGACAGAAGAACAACAAAAAATTGCATGGATACCAGCAGCGATAGGATTTTTACTAGGAATGGCTTTTTTATTAGTATTGGATAGCGTGATACCTCATTTACATTTAGATACAGAAAAACCAGAAGGAATAAAGGCGAAATTAAAGAAATCTACCATGCTTGTTTTTGCAGTAACATTACACAATATTCCAGAAGGAATGGCGGTAGGAATTGTATTAGCAGGTGCTATGGTAGGAAATGTTGGAATTAGCTTGGCAGGTGCAGCCAGTTTAGCAATTGGTATAGCCATTCAAAATTTTCCAGAAGGTGCCATTATTTCTATGCCTCTTAAAAGTGAAGGTATGTCTAAGGTAAAGGCTTTTGCCTATGGAGCATTATCTGGAATTGTAGAACCAATTGCAGCCGTTGTCACTATATTATTAACAAATACTATTGTACCAATACTACCATATTTATTAGCTTTTGCAGCAGGCGCTATGATTTATGTTGTAGTAGAGGAATTGATTCCTGAATCACAAGCAGGAGACCATTCAAATATTGGAACAGTAGGAGTAGCAATTGGTTTTGTGATTATGATGATATTAGATGTAGCATTAGGATAGATTAATAAAACAAATAAAAAAAGAATGTCAAAGGTATTAAAATTGTAGACATTCTTTTTTCTATGTAATAAGAAAGTGAATTTTATTGCGAATTTATCTTATTTAATTTTACCATTAATCCAGCATAGCGAATAATAGATAATGTCACAACAACTAATAAAATTTTAAAATACAAAAGATTATCTAAAAAGCTAATACCTAAAAGTACCAGAAAACCAAAAATTCTTGAAATATTCAAAAACAGTTCAGATACCACTTGATGTTCAGTTAAATAATCTTGTTTTACTTTTTCTTCATTTTGAATGACATTATATCGTTTTTCTTCAGCATTATTGATTAATAAAATTAAGAAAATACTAGTGATTAAGTTATAGATAATTACACTTATTCTTGTAATATCAAATAACAAAAGTAAAACACTAAAAACAGTCATAACTGTACTAGTAATTAAAATCGTATTACTATTTTTTAATCTTCTTTGAAAGATATAAACTGATAAAATAGAACAACAGGAAAATATAGTAGTTAGGATTCCTAGACTTATGTTTGTCTTAAATGTCATAACAATCATAATAACAATTAATGTGTCTAATAGATAATTAACAATTCCTTCATAAAACATAATTTTATAGAAAATATTTAATTTTTCATTTTTTGTTGTTTTTAAGTAATTGACAAATTCTTTCAGATTATATGTTTTATTTTTATACAAGTCTTTTTCTTTAATAAATAAAGAAAAAGAGAATTGGATAGTAGACAAGATAAGAACCATTAAGGCGACATGTGAAAATGAAGTTAGCTCAATAGAGGTTCCAAATACAAAAGGAAAAATAATTTGTAAAAAATTGCCTATCATAGATTTATAAGAAACAAATTTATTAGAAATATCATCTGCATATTCATTAACAAGTAAATGACCAGGAGACCATAAAACACCTTGTACAATTCCATAAAAAGCACCAAGCCATATATAATGATTAATAATTTGCTCTTTTAATAAAGCGATTAACAAAATATAAATACAATACAGAAAAATACCAGCTCTAAAGATAGGAACTTGCATTTTATTTTTTACTGTCTTTCCTAAGAGTAGAGTTGAAAGTGGAATAAATATAAAAGACATAATATAAAATACAGAAATAATTGTATAATCATAATTTGTTAAAGTATAAAAATAAGCAACCATAAAGGTATTTACAAACATATATAGAACACCATTAATTAATAAGGCGCCCATTAAACCAATAATACTTTTTTTCTTTTCTTTTTCCATTATTTTTCCTCACTATCATCAATAACTAACAAGATCTTATCATATAAAGTAAAAAAATAAAAGATTTATGTCGAAACTTTATTTTTTTTGACCATTATGATATGATGAAAAAAGAGGAGAAAAATATGTGGCTGATTTTAAGTATGACTTCAGCAATGTTTGCAGGATTTACAAGCATCGTCATGAAGAAATGTATGATTAAAAATTTATCCATTAGAATATCATTATTAGGGTTGCTAATAGGAAATATTGCTTATGTAATTATAGGTCTTATTTCAACAGATGTTATTAACAATTTTAACATGAAAAATTTAATAACTATAGCACCATTATCTATCATTCAATCTTTAGGATATATATGTGGAATTTTATCTGTGAAATATGCAAATGTAGTAACTGTAGCACCTATTCGAAAAGGCAATACAGTTGTAACACTACTTTTAGGAATTCTTATCTTACATGATACATTTACTGTATTACAGTTGGTAACAGCCATTGTTTTAATTATTTTAACAATCATGTTAGCAAAATCAAAACAACAGTCCAATAAAATTTCAGAAAATAAAGGAATTTTATATGCATATGGATTTGTGCTATTTAATGGGGGAGCTGGATTTTTAAATAAAGTATATATTAATATATTTGGAAATCCTTTGGTAGTAACATTTTATTATGGAATTGTTATTATATTAGGGATTATTCTATATTGCCTATTTACAAGAAAATGGAATTATTTAAATATAAAAGAAGTAAATGCGAAAGGATTATTTTTATTACATGCAATCTTAGATTTAGGTGCTAATTTATGTAGCCGATTTAGTTTAGTAGAAGGACAAGTATCTCTAGTATCAGTTATTACTTCAAGTTCTATTATCGTAACAATTTTGGCATCAAGAATTATATTAAGAGAGAAAATAACATATAAAAAATATCTAATGATAGGGGGCGTATTTTTGTGTGTTCTAATCTTAGGCTTAACAGGGGGATAAAATGGAGAAAATAAAAGCAAGAGATAGAGGTGTCGTAAAAAAGAATATTATAAAAAATGCAATACCAACAATTATTGCATTTATATTGTCAGATGTATTTTCAATTATAGACACAATGCTAGTGGGAACAATTAAAGATGAAGTAACATATACTGCCTCATTATCGGCAATTAATATCAGTTCACGAATCATGTTATTTATATCTGCTGTATCAAGAGGAATGAATGTAGCAAGTTCTACTATTCTCTCTAGATATGTAGCAAACAATGACAAAGAAAAAATGCAGTCAGTTATTCTGCATACCATTATATTAAATGTACTTTTTATTTCTCTACCACTAGTAATCATAGCCTTAATATTTATAAAGCCAATTATGGTATTTATAGGTGAAGACCCCATTATATATGAGGTGGGAAAAGGATACTATATCGCCATTATGATAGGATTTCTATTTTCCGCATTTAATAATATATTTGCTTTTTTATCTAGGTCTGTATGTGAAGCTAAAAGAGCTTTATATATGGAGACATTTGCAAACACGTTTAATATTATTGGAGATATTGTATTAATTAACGGTTTATTCATATTTCCTAAACTAGGAGTTACAGGAGCTGGAATTGCAACATTAATCTATAAAGTGATACTAACTATGATGTGGATATATGTATTTTTTTGCTCAAACTCTAAATTAAAATTCCAGAAAAAGTATCAATTTAAATTTGATAAAAAAATGATAAAAGACATCTTACATATTGGAGTTCCAGCAAGTACAGAATTAATATCCATAAGAGGAGCAAATATTATATTTACCAAAATTATTGCAACTATGGGAGTAACAGCATTAGCTGCACAACAAATATGTATGACAATATTTAACTTAATTATAGAAGTAGGAAATGCTTTGTCTGTATCAGTAGCACCATTAGTAAGCGAATGTATTGGAAAATGTCGATATAAGATGGCGAATATTTATGTGGCACTTTCTAGAAGAATGGCAATCATTATTTCAACAGTTATTGGAATAATGATTTTAGGATTATCAACACCGTTATTAGATTTATATACAGATTCAGAAGTTATAAAAACAATAGTAAAAAATGTATTAATGATTGTTATCATAGCACAATATGCGCAAAATATCAGAGATGTCTATGCAGGAGGGCTTAGAGGGTGTGGAGACACAAAATATATTGCTAAATATACGATATTAGCAGATGTTTTATTAAAAATTGTATTGTCTTATATTTTGGTAAATCTATTGCATTTTGATTTGGTAGCTATTTGGATAGTTATTCTATTAGAAGAACTCTTTAAAGCTGTTATATTTCATAAAAGATATACATCTAATGAGTGGAAAAGTATAAAAGTAATAGAAACATAATACGAGTATTAGGAGAGAAAGAAATGAACCAAAAGAAACAATTAAAAATATCATTACCCATTGCATTTGAATATGTGATAAATATATTTATGACATTAGTAGATACCATAGCGGTTTCTATTTTAGGAACAAAAGAATTAGGCGCGATTGGTGCGATGTCAGTTATCATTAACATTATGCAAATGAGCATACAAACAATAAATGTAACAAATACGACATTAGTGGCAAAAGAACTTGGGAAAAAAGATCATGATAGAATAAAATTAATATCTGGAAATTCCTTGATATTAACAGTGATAATATCACTCATTACCATTTTAGTAGTTGTATGTATAAAACCAATTTTTCCAGTACTATTTAATGTAGATGCTATCTGCAATACATATTTAGTTATTAGACTAATGGGATTTGTGCAAAATTCCATCGTAACTGTTTTATCTGGTCAGCAAAGAACATTAGGAAAACAAGGCAATATATTAGTATTAAGAATTTTGGCAGTAATATGTAACCTTATTCTAGATATTCTTGTGGTAAAATTAGGATATGGAATTGAAGGCGTTGCCTTTGTAACAGTTGTATTAGATACGATATTAGCAATCTATCTATTCATCAAATCAAATAGAAGTACACAATATACATTTAACATGCCAATCATAAAAACAATTATGAACTTGTTTAAATGGAATTTTGTGGAAAGAATTGTGACAAGAGTAGATAATTTTGTATTTAATATTTTAGTATCTAGAATGGGAGAATTAGAATATGCGGTTCATGTTATATTGATTCAAATAAAAGATATTGAAGAAGCTTTTATACAAGGATTTGGAGATGGAATTACCATTAGTGTGGGAGTAGCATCTGGAAAAAGACAAAAACACTATATGAATGAAGTGAAACAAATTGCAAAAAAAGTAATTACAAAAGTGTCTATGATTATACCTGTTGTTGTGTTGATAATTGCTATGATTGTTATGTGTATATCTTTAAGGACACCAGAATTACAACTGATATATTATCAGGTATTACCAATTCTACTAATAGCAACTTATGTGAATATAACAGCAACTTATTATTTTGCAATTCTTAGAGGAATACGAGATTTTAAATTTTTAGCACAAAGAAATTTTGTGAGTTCACTCATAAAAATAATCATTGCTACGATTTTAGCATATACACCGCTAGGAATTATTGGTGTATGGTTGTCTTATTTAGTATATAGCCTTGTACAAAAATATATGTCAAAAATACAATTACAAAACAAAGAAAAAAATGAAGAAGGAGTAACAAATGAAAGCCATTCCGAAATATAAAACAAAAAAAGAAGAAACACAAGCAAAAAGAAAAAATGCAAAATTATTTCCTATCTATAAAATGTTTTCATGGGATTTACTATTTTTTTATTCCACACAATATCTATTTTATACAATGGTAAAAGGAATTACACCAGGAGAAATATTAAAACTAGATGCCTTTTTTCCTTTGTTTATTATTGTTATGCAACTACCAGCGACAATATGTGCAGATTTTTTAGGAAGGAAAAAAAGTTTAATTGTAGGCAATCTGATAATGGTACTATATATTTTCTTGCTTATAGTATTACCAGGAATGATAGGCATTTTTATAGCCAATATTGTTTATGCTTTTGGATATAGTTTAAGAGGGATACAAGCTACCAATATATTATATGATTCAACAGCAACGAAAGGAGGAGAAGGGCTATATCCCAAGATTAATGGAAAAGGTGCAACAGGATATTATATATTAGATGGAGTAGCATCTTTAATAGCAGGATATTTATTCGTCATTAATGGATATATACCAATGATAATTTGTTTAATATTTACAATTATTGCAACAATCATTTCAACAAGATTTCAAGATATCTATGTTAATCGATTAGAAGAAAATGAGATTTCAAATAAAATAAAAGAATATAAAGAAGACTTTAAAATATCTATAAAAAATATTATGACATCTAAAAGATTAAGAGCTTTATTGATTTTTATGGGAATATTTAATGCATTTATTACCATAACAGGAACATATAAAGGGAATGTATTGACAGAATTGGGTGTAAAACCAGAAATGTTTTCAATGATAAATGCGATATTTACTTTTTTAGCGGGAATCGCATCAGCTTTTCAAGATAAAATACATAAAAAATTTAGGAATAAAAGTTTTACTTTTTTGTCTTTGATATTTACAACTAGTGTTATTATTATGGGAGCTTTATTACTTACAGGAATGAATAATATATTACCAATGATATTGGTTTTACTTGCCATAAGAAATATAACGATGTCAAATTACTATGTATTATCAGAGAGATATTCAAAGAATTTTTCAACAGCAAAAACAAGGTCAAGAATTTCATTTGCAACAGAATTTTCCACAAATATAATAGAAACGATGGCTGTATTTTTAGCAGGTGTGCTATTAGATTCAACCAATATTACATTTTCAACAATATTTATTGGTTTAGTCTTTCTAGTGTTATTTGTATTAATATTAGACTATATGAGGACAAGAGTTGGCTTAAAACCAGAGGAGTATGATAAAAAAGATATAGAATTAGAATAAGAAGAATGAAAATAAGTTATACAAAAGTACGGAAAAGAAAATAGCAGAAGAATAAAATAACATAAATGATTTAAAAATAAAGATTTTTAGTAAAGAATATTGTCATTTTTAGTAAATTATTGTTAAAATAGGAATGAAAAATAAAATACATAGAAAAATACCAAAAGAGGAAAAAATGAAAGAATATCAAAAAGAATCAAATATCATTATTGCAATAAACACATTAAGAAAAATTATTGAAATATTTTCTGGCCCATTTTTGACAACTTATTTTATAAAAACATCTTCAGAAAGTATGTTAGATATATCTATATATAATATGTTTTCTTACATCATATTAGCAATTACATCATTTATGGTAGGATATATTATGAAAAATAAGTTAAAAATGGCTATGTTTCGAATAGGTGTTATTACGAATTTTATATATATCTTATTAATTATTATTTTAAAAGAAAAGGTAGTTCAATATTTAGGGGTGTTAGCTGTACTATATGGACTTTCATCAAGCCTATATTTTATGCCATTTAATTTGTTTTTAGGAAATAAAATCAAAAATGAAGATAGAACAAGATATGAAGTAAAAAAAGAAGTCATATCCTCTGTCATTAATATTGTGATACCAATTATTTTGGGCTCGATTATTACTGTTACAAATTATATTTTAACAGCTGTTATCATATTAATCATATCTTTTATGCAAATTATTTTTTCATTCATATTGAAACCTCTCGAAGAACCAGGTGGGAAATTTAATATGAGAGAAATGCTAGAAACTGTTAAGAAAAATAAAGATATAAAAAGAATGATGCTGGTGGAATATTTGACTGGATTAAGTGTTAATAATAGTGCATTAGCTACTTTAGCAACAATCCTTATATATAATGCGTTTACCACAGATTTTAATTTGGGAATGATAACTTCTATTTCATATATTTTACAATTAATAGTCTTATATGTATATGGGAAGCGTTACAGGAAAAAATCAGATAAACATATAATTATTGGGACATGCTTTATACCATTTATAACGCTAATGATGTTTTTAATGTATCCTAATAATGTAACCATTGTTATTTATAATTTATGTTACACTATTTTTGTCAGCTTATTAGGAACAATCAGGACAATCAGATTGTACAATATATCAAATAGTGGAATGATTGATAGAACGAATCAAGAAGAATTTTGGTCAGTAAGGGAAGTCTGTTTAAATTTAGGAAGAACCACAGGCTATATGATACTATTTTTCGTTGGAATAACAGCAAATACTTCTTTATTAAATATAATGATGATAATATTTACTATGTTTATACTTGTATTAGGTGCTAGTTTAAGTAAAATAGATAAAAATAAATATGAAATAAAAACACAAATAGGAGGTATGTAGCTTATGATAAAAGCAGTTATTTTTGATATGGATGGAACGATGTTAGATACAGAACATGTAAAAGAAGAAGGATTAAAATATGCAGGAAGATGCTTAAATATAGAAATTGATAATAAAACATTTTCTCAAATAAGAGGAACAAATAATACACGATTAAAGGAAATTTTATGTGAAAAGTTTTCTGGATTAAACTCTGAAAAATTATTAGAAATTAGAGAAGAATATGTAAAAAAGTATTTTGAAAATCATCCAATAGAAGTAAAAAAAGGACTTTTAGAATTATTAACCTTTTTAAAAGAAAATGGATATAAAATGGCGGTAGCTAGTTCATCTAATTTAGAGATTATAAAAAAATATTTAGAAAAAGTGGGAGTATTAAATTATTTTGATACCATAACAAGTGGAGACTCTGTCATTAAGCGGAAAACCAGATCCAGAAATTTATATAAAAGCAGCGAAACAATTAGATATAACAAACGAAGAGTGTTTAGGAGTGGAAGACACGACAAATGGTATTTTATCTATACATAGAGCAGGGATGAAACCAGTCATGATACCAGACTTAGAAGAACCTTCTGAGGAAACAGAAAAAATGGTATATGCAAAATTAGATTCTTTACTAGATATTATTCCTTTGTTAGAAAATAAAAATGAGATAGTATAATAAGAAATATAGGAGAGAGGAATATGAAAGTATTAGCGATTGGAGATATTGTAGGAGAAAAAGCAGTTGAAATTGTAGAAAGAAATTTAAAAAATATAAAAGAAAACAAACAAATTGATTTTGTCATTGCCAATGGGGAAAATGCTAAAAATGGAAATGGTCTAGATAAAAAAGTGTTTAATAGATTAATAGAAGCTGGTGTTGATGTTATTACAATGGGAAATCATACTTGGGGAGATGAAGAAATTTATGAATTTATTGAGGATGATAGAATCATAAGACCCGCAAATATAACAAAAGGAATACCAGGAAAAGGTTATACAATAAAAGAGAAAAATGGATGTAAAATATTAGTTATTAATTTAATTGGCAGAAGAAACATGGAAGGGGCATATTTTGCCAATAATCCTTTTACGGAAGCAGATGAAATTTTAGAAAGGTATAAAGATGAAATAAATATAATTTTTGTAGATTTTCATGCACAACATACAGGAGAAAAGTTTATGCTTACCTATTATTTAGACGGAAGGGTAAGTTGTGTTTATGGAACACATACACATGTGCAGACAGCAGATGAAACGATTATGCCAAAGGGAACAGGCTTTATAACAGATATCGGTATGACAGGACCAGTACACTCAGATTTAGGGAATGACCCTCAAAATTCGATCAAGAGATATTTAGAAGATAAACCTGTTAAAGATATAGTATCTAACAATCCAATTATGTTAAATGGAGCAATCTTTGACATAGATGAAAATACAGGAAAGGCGACAAACATAGAAAGAGTACATATCAATTACTAAATAGAAAAATAATGAGGAAACAAATGGGAAAAATACTAAGCAAATTTAAAAATGAAAATAAAATATTAATTACATTAGCATTTTTTAGTATAGCCAAAGGTCTATGGGAAAATTTTAGACAATTATGGTTACAAGATAACCAATTCAATGCAACAGAAATTAGTCAAGTATTAGGAATGGCAACATTTTGTTGTGTTGTGATTTTGATTCTATTAGCAAAACAACTATCACCCAATAGAATAAAAAAAATTATCACCATTGCTATTTTGGTGAAGATTATAAGCTTATTAGGATTATATTTTTTAAACCATACAGCAAATGTAGCATGGATTTACTTTTTCATTGTTTTAGATACAATATGTGAAAAAATAATCATTATTAGTATATATCCATTCATTGTCAGCATAAAAAAGGATGATACTTTATATAGTAAAAGAAAATTGGTAGAATATTTATTTTCAGACATAGGAATTTTAGTAGGTGGAATATTAATTGGAAGAACCATTGGGACATTATTCATTGACTATAATATTTGTTTATTAATAGCTATTATATTTTTACTATTTGCTTTTAGTGTCATGCTTCATATTCAAAATCCAAAGACTAAACATATATCTATTCCAATGACGAAAGCAATCCAAGAAATTTTTAAAGATAAAATTGTTGTCCTATATATTATAAATTATTTAATTGGAAATATTGCAATGAATACAGGATTAGGACTAAAAATGTTAATGTTAACAAATCATTTAGAATTTTCAGCTGGAGAAGCAACTAATTATTTATTGGCGGTTGGACTTTTAGCAGATGTAGCAGGAATAATAGCATTAAAATACTTTACACCTAAAAATGATTATCTAACAATTACAATAAAATTTGCTATCCGACTAATTTTATATTGGATTGCATATACCTCAAATGACTTAACAATTTGCTTAATAGCAATCACATGGTCAATATTTATTTCAACAGCTTATGAAAATATAACAGATGCACCATATATAAACAGAGTGAAAAATGAACATCAAATGTTATTTACAAATGTAAGATTTATTATCGGACTAATTGGAACATCCCTTGGTTTATATTTTGCAGGTATCGGTTACAATTATGGAACACCATATGTGCTTGGAATATCAGCATTTTTCATGGTTTTTCAAATCACATTCGCATATTATAGTATATATTTAAGGCGAGTAGAAAAAAGTGAAAGGAGAAAGGAATAATATGAAATTTTATGTTATTAGACATGGACAAACCAATTGGAATAAAAAAGGAAAAAAGCAAGGTAAAACAGATATTGAACTAAATGAAGAAGGAATTAAACAAGCAAAAGAAGCAAGAGATATTTTAGTAGATTATCCAATTGATATCATTGTATCTTCTCCACTAAAAAGAGCAAGAAGAACAGCAGAAATTATTAATGAAAAAAAGAGTGTACCAATCATATTAGATAAAGCATTAGAAGAAAGAGGATATGGAATTTTTGAAGGAAAAACAAAAGAAGAAATTTCTCAAGATAAAATTTTCTGTACAGATATATTAGATAATTATAAAATAAACAAACAATATAAAGACATAGAAACTATACAAAGTTTATGTGATAGAATATGGACATTGTTAGATAATTTGAAAAGAGAATATATAAACAAAAATATTTTATTGGTCACGCATGGAGGGGTAACAGGTGCTATCAATGGATATTTTAATGGTGCGAATGATAGAGGAATACTAGAAGATTTAAATTTAGACAATTGTGAAATACGAACATTTGAAATAGAAGGGAAACAATAATAGGGGTAAGAAAAATGATATTTAGTATATTAGCAGTTTTGACACTAGTTATTAGTATTTGTATAAAAGAAAGAAAAAAATCATTATTTATACAATCCATTAGTTGTTTATTAGAAGCAATTTATGATTTTATCATTACAGCATATACAGGAGCAGTATTAAGTCTTGTGAATTTTATTAGGACATTCATATTTATTAATAAAAATAAGATTCATAAAATAGTGTATGTGATTATTTTACTCTTTTTTGAAAGTATCATTATTGTAAATTGTGTATTTACATGGAATGGTATGATATCTTTATTACCAACAATCGGCTCTATCATTAGAACATATTGTTTATGGCAATCTAATATGACATTGGTTAGAGTATCAGGAATTACAACAGGAATAACATATGGTATTTATTACATATATTATCAAAGCTGGTTTATGGTATTAGGAGAACTAACATTATTACTAGTTGGAATATATGCTGTCTTAAAAAATGATATAATCAAAAAAGAATATGGAAGGGAGAAAGTATATGAATGATATTGTCATATATGAAACAGAAACTTTTATTGTATGTGTGCCAAAAGTACCACATATTTCAAGAGAAGATGGAGGACATATTTGGATAAGATCAAAAGAAAAATATTTTGCAAGTAGATTAGATTTCAATCCAAAAGAAGCTACTGAAGTAATGAGGCTAACTATGTTAGTAAGTAAAGCAATGATAGTTGGAATGAAAAATAGAGGAATTTTTATTGAAAGAATGAATTATCAAGAAAATGGAAATTGGGCATATGTAGAAGGAACAAAACCCATATTCCATATACATTTGTATGGAAGGACAAGAGATTCTAAAATACAACCCTTCGGACAAGCTTTAAAATTTCCATACAAAGATACAGGATTTTATGATACATTTGAACCATTTAATGAAAAAGATATCCAAGAAATACAAAAACAGATTCAGTTACTAGAAAAAAATGAAAAATATAATATAGATAATTGGAACTTAGAAGAAAGGTAGGGGAAAGAAATGATGCAAGAATTTAATTATCATTCACACACATATAGATGTGGACATGCAGATTTAGATATGACAGATGAAGAATATGTAAAAGCATATATCAAAATGGGATTTAAAAGAATGGCATTTACAGACCATTGCCCAGAAAAAAACAAAATTGATAAAAGAAAAGACATGAGAATGGAATATGACCAAAGAAAGGAATATTTAGAAAATATACAGGCTTTAAAACAAAAATATGCAGGAGAAATTGAGATTCAAAGCGGATATGAAGTAGAATATTTACCAGGAGAGGAAGAAAATTTAAAAGAATTAAAAGATGAAACAGATAAATTAATTTTAGGGCAACATTTTATTTATGATGATAATCAAGAATTAAAAATCCATGGAAAAGATAGTTTCTCAGATAAGGAATTGTTAAGATATGCAGAATATATAGAACAAGCGATGAAATGCGGAATTCCAGATATTATTGCACATCCAGATTTCTATATGTTAAAGAGAAAAGAATTTGGAGAAATCGAAGCAAAAGTTGCACATCATATTTGCCAAGCTGCTGAAAAATATAATGTACCTTTAGAAATTAATTTAAATAATATATTTGCAAAAACATATTATAAATATGGTATATTAAATCATAAACCAATAGAAAAACAAAGAAAAAATTTAGAAAAAGTAGCATATCCATGTAAAGAATTTTGGAAAATTGCATCAGGATATGATATTCATGTAGTATATGGAATAGATACGCATTATAGAGGACAAATTGAGTTGTTTAATGAATTTGTAGAATTAGCCAATGAAATATTGGGCAAAGAAACAATAGAAAAATTGAATTTTATAAATTTGATGTAAAGGGAGGAAAAAAATGTTACCAAATAAATTAAATTATGGAGATACAATAGGAGTTGTTGGTGTATCTAATAGTATTTGTGATAGAGAAAGAATGAATCAATTTTATAAAGCAGAACAATTTTTAATTAATAAAGGCTTTAAAATAAAAAGAGGAAAATATGTATTTGAAGATTATTATGGATCAGCAGGAACAAAGGAACAAAAAGCAGAAGATTTTATGAATATGTTTAAAGATAAAGAAGTAAAAGCTATTATCTGTTTGGAAGGTGGAGAAACTTGTAACACGTTTATTGATTTATTAGATTATGAGAGTATTAAACAAAATCCAAAGATAGTAATGGGATATAGCGATATAACGGTTCTCTTACAAACTATATACAAAAAAACAGGGCTTGTAACGTTTCACGGACCACATTTTATTAGTTTTGCAAGTGCAGGATTGCAGGAACAATATGAAGAAATTGAGAGTGTATTAATTAATAAACAGATAAATAGATTTGCTAAAGGAAATAAAAAAGTTATTAGAGAGGGAAAGGCAGAGGGAACTTTAATTGGAACGAATTTAGGAAGTATGATGTATCTTTTAGGAACAGAATATTTACCAGATATGCAAGATAAAATTCTATTAATTGAAAGTCTAAGAACTTCTCCAAACGAATGTCAAAGAAGATTTGCACACTTAAAACAATGTGGAATTTTTGATAAAGTAAAAGGGATTATTGTAGGATATAATTACGATTTACAAAAAAATGGAGACATTTATCCACAAATGGAAGATATATTATTAGAATATACAAAAGAATATGATTTTCCAATTATAAAATGCAATGATTTTGGGCATGAGATAGCTAACTGTATTTTACCGATTGGGTCTCATATAGTAATAGATAGTGATTGTGAGAAAGTAGCAATAACAGAAGCATTTTTGAAATAAGACAAACATAAGAAAAAAAGGGGGACATATGAAAAAACATAGTGAACTAGTAGAAAAAGAACTAAAAAGAACAATGCCTTTATATATAATCGGATTATTGTTTCAAGGAATAACATTATATGTAGAATTTTTAGTTGTACAAATAACAGGAAATATTTTGGACTTAATTTTGCAAGGGAATATTTCAAAAGATGTTATTATGCAAGAAGTATATAAATTATTAATATATTCTTTTATCATTTTCGTTCCCAATACAATTAAAAGAATGTTATATTTTAAAGTTGCTAGAAAATCAGATACAATATTAAGAAAAAAAGTTTTTGAAAAGTTACAATATGTAAAAGAAGAATACTATGAAAAAGTAGAAAAAGGTAACTTTTTAGCCTATCTAACAAAAGAAATCTTACTAATCCGAAGATTTTTAGGCAATTTCTTTCATGACTTAGGAAATATCTTATTTTCCGTTGTGCTAATTGTAGCCTTTTCATTTGGAAAATTCAATATAGGCTTTATTCTTATATTATTAGGTATTATCTGTGTTACGAATATAGTGATATATACATTATATCAAAAGAAAAAGGAGTTAATAGAAGAAGCAAGAAAAGAATATGTTAAGATGTCAAATGTTATTGAAGATAATACTAGCAACTTTACCTTGATTAAATTATACAATAATCAAGAAAAGCAAAAAGAAATGTTTAACCAAGAAAACAAAGAAATGAAGCAAAAAGATTATAAAGTTGGTAAAATGGATGTTAGTATTAATTATGTAATGAATCTGTCAGAAGGTATAACCTATATTGCTATATTAGCATATAGTGTATTTTTGCTATACAAGGGGATTATGACAGTAGGAGATTTGACAGTTTTTGTTACATTGATTGCTAGAATATTTAGCAATGTAAAGAAAATCAAAAATATGACAAATGGTATTATCTATTTCAAACAAGCAATTAATAGAATTGATCAGATTATGTTACAAGAAAACTATGAAAAAGAAAATAAAATCAATATCGATGAAATTAACAAGATAGAAATAAAAGATTTAAATTATCGATATCCAATTAACCAAAAAGACACATTAAAACATATAAATTTTAAAATAGAAAAAAATGAAAAAATTGGAATTATCGGTCTATTCGGAAGTGGAAAAACAACACTTATGAATATTATGACAGGACTTTATGATATAAAAGAAAATCAGGTTTTTATCAATGATATAGACATTACAAAAATCAATAAATATAGCCTGTTTAATAGGATAAGTTATATCATGCAAAAAGATGTCCTATTAAATGATACCATCAAAAATAATATTACCTTAGAAAATGACTATGAGGGAAAAAAGATTATTAATGCAACGAATAATGCTTGTATTTTAGAAGATATTTTTAAAATGGAGCATGAATTTGAAGAAATGGTAGGAGAGAAAGGCGTTAAATTATCAGGAGGACAAAAACAAAGAATTGCCATTGCTAGAAATATCATTGCAGATAGAGACTTTATCATATTAGATGATGTATTTTCTGCACTAGATATGAAAACAGAAAAAGAAATTTTAGCAAATGTCATGGAAATGAAAGATAAAACAATGATTATGATTGCTAATAAAGTAACAGATGTTATGGGACTAGACAAAATTTATTTAATGGTAAATGGTGAATTTGTAGACCAAGGAACACATGAAGAACTTGTCCATAGGAATTCTTTATATAAAGAAATGTATGAATATGAAATGGCAGGTGAGAGAATTGATTGAGATTGTAAAAAAACATAGAAAAACCATCTTTTTTGTAGTGGTAATTGTGATCATTGCAAATATTTTCAATATATTAGCACCATATTTATTAAAAATCATCATTGATGAATTTGCGAAAAGTAAGGTAATAGCATCCATCATTTCTATTCTTGTGTGGTATGTGTTATTAAGAATATCCATTATCATCACACAATATGTTAAAGATAGAACCACAAACAAACTATCTAATGATATGTTAGGAGACTTACGAAAAGCAATTTTTGATAAATTGGTAGTTATGAAAATGAATACATTTACAAAATTTCAATCTTCAGATTTATACACTAGACTAACCGTAGATGCTGAAAACACAAAAACATTATTTTCAGACAATATTCCAATTATTTTAAACGATGTTTTATATATCGTATTTATCATGATTGCCATGATAGTAATAGATATGAAACTAGCAATCATAGGAATTGCAAGTGTTTTGGTAATTGCCATATATTCTTTTTTTATAATGAAAAAATTACGAAAATCATCAAGGTTAACAACAACGAAAAGAGATTTAGAAAACCAGCAATATTCAGAAAGTTATAATAAAAGCAAATTAACCAGATTTTTTCACTTGGAAAAGAAAAATATGCGTAAGGTAAACCAATTATTAGATGAAGAATTAAAAAGTAGATATCATTATATTAACTTAAATTCATTATTATGGCCAGCAAGTGTCTTTTTAGAGGCAGTTGGTATATATGCTATTGTGTACTATGTTTTAAATATTGAAACAACCATATCTTTAGGAACGGTATATATTTTTTTATATTATATAAAACAAGTCTTTACACCATTAAGAGAAGTTTTTGACCAATTAGAAGAAATACAGACAGCACAAGTCTCTTTAGAGAGAATTGATACGGTATTATCCATCAGAGAAAAAGAAGATATTAAGAAAGGACAAAAAATTGAAAAACTAGAAGGGAATATTGAATTTAAAGATGTTACATTTTCTTATGGAAAGAAAGAAATCTTACAAAAGGTTTCGTTTAAGATTCAAAAAGGAGAAAAAGTAGCACTTGTAGGAAAAACAGGAGCAGGAAAAACAACCATTACCAATATTTTAATGAGGTTATATCCCATAAAAAGTGGAGAAGTCATGCTAGATGGATATTCTATAAAAGACATATCCATAGAATCTGTAAGGAATCATATTACCTATATCTCACAAAATGCATATGTATTTAAAGATACGATTAGAAGAAATATTTTACTAGAAAGAGAAGATATTTCAGATGAAGAAATTTTGGAGATTATGAAAGATATTGGTGCTATGCCATTATTAGATAGACTAGAAAATGGTTTGGATGAAATGGTAACCATAAATAAATTATCAAAAGGGGAATTACAAATTATTGCATTTATTAGAGCAATTGTACATAAAGCCAATATTTATATTTTTGATGAGCCTACCTCTAATATTGATTTAAGAACAGAAAAAATGATTCAAAGTATTATTGATAAAATTTCAAAAACTAGTACAGTTATTATCATAGCACATAGATTAGCAACCATACAAAATGTAGATAAAATTTTAAAAGTGGAAAATGGAAAAGTAATTGTCGAACAAGATGAGTTTTATTAATAGAAAATAGAAGGATTGGAAGGATAGAGTATGGAAATCATTTTTATTTTAATATTATTGTTGCAAATGTTCATGCCATATATTATTGCTTTGATATTATCTGCTATCATAATTAGAGTAATTATTACAGAAAGGATAGGAAGTAAACTTCTGAAAGTTCTAATCATTATCGTTATTGGACTTTATGCAACAATCATATTTGGGAATTTTAGCGTTCAAACGCCTGATGATTTATACATAAAAACGAAGGAAATAAATGATAACCGAAATCTTATAGGCTTATCCCAAGAAGAAGTTATTGGATTATTGGGAAAACCAAGATATGAATATACTGATAGAAAAGATAGAATACAACAATATGTATATTCTGCTGGAAAAATACGTAAAGAATCGTATTGGGGACAGTCTTATACCCATGACTATTATGAACTAAATGTGTTTTTTGATGAAAATGGTAAAGTAACACGTACTTCTATAAAGCTTGCAAATTATCAAAAAGGTTAGCAAAATTACAATAAATAGGTAGATAATCATAGTTAAAATTATCTGCCTTTATATATATAATTGAAATAAAATATAGTAAGTTGTTGAGGAGATAATTATGAAACTAAGTAATATAAAAGCAATATTTTTTGATGCTGATGATACAATAGTAGACCATAAACAATGTGAGAAAAAAGCATTAGAATATTTATTTGATAATATACAAGAAGAATATAGAGAACAATATCAAGATATTTTTAGACCATTAGATAGAAATTTATGGAATAGTGTTGCAAATAATTCAAATCCTGTTCCAAAAGATGACATTCCAGAATATAGATTTAAAGAATTTTTTAAGATGATAGGTTTGGAATATACTGACTACAAAAAAGCAAATATTTTTTTTCAAGAAGGATTTGCAAATGCAGTAGCATTAACAGAAAATGCTTATGATATAATAAAATATTTATATGAGAAGAAATATAAAATATGTGTAGTTACAAATGGGCTAGTTAAATTACAAAAACCACGAATTACAAATAGCCAAATATCAAAATATATTTCTGAAATTATTGTTTCGGAAGAAGTGGGGATAAATAAACCTAATCCTCAAATATTTAATGTGTTGTTAAACAAATTAAGTTTAAAATCAAGTAATGTAATTATGATTGGAGATAGCCTGGAAAAAGATATACAAGGTGCAAAAAATGCTAATATTAAAACAATTTGGTATAATCCAAATAAAAAAATTAACCACACTCAGATTATTCCAAACTATCAAATAACAGATTTATTAGAGTTAAAACAAATATTGTAAGTCATTAGAGAACTTTAAACTAAGCGACAAATTGCAATAAAGCGAGCAGATATTAAGTTATCTGCTCTTATGCTTTTTAGGCATAAATAACTATACAATATAAGTATTGGTAAAAAACAAAATATTAATATATAATACAAATAAACTAAAATGGAAGGAATGATATAAATGGGAGAAGAATTAAAATTCGTTCAAGACTGGGATAAAACATTTGCTAAAAGTGAGAAAGTAAAACATAAGAAAGTAACATTTTCTAATCGTTATGGAATGACATTAGTTGCAGATTTATATGAACCTAAAAATGCAGAAGGAAAACTACCTGCAATAGCAGTATGTGGACCTTTTGGAGCAGTAAAAGAACAATGTTCAGGATTATATGCACAAACTATGGCAGAAAGAGGATTTTTAAGTATTGCATTTGACCCATCATATACAGGAGAAAGCACAGGAAATCATAGATATATGGCAAGTCCAGATATAAACACAGAAGATTTCCAAGCAGCAGTTGACTTCTTATCAGTTCAAGAAAATGTTGATTCAGAAAAAATAGGAATTATAGGAATATGTGGATGGGGAGGAATGGCTTTAAATGTAGCAGCACTAGACACAAGAATAAAAGCAACAGTTACATCAACAATGTATGATATGTCAAGAGTAAATGCAAATGGTTATTTTGATGAAGGAGATAATGAAGAAGCACGTTATCAAGCAAAAAAAGCATTAAATGAACAAAGAATAATAGATTATAAAACAGGTTCTTATGAAAGAGGTGGAGGATGTGTGGAATTACCAGTTCCAGAAGATGCCCCTTTCTTTGTAAAAGATTATAGTGAATATTATAAAGGAAGATGTTATCATAAAAGAAGTTTAAATTCTAATGAAGGTTGGAATAAAATTGGTTGTATGTCATTTATAAATCAACCAATATTACAATATAGTAATGAAATACGTAGTAGTGTTTTAATGATACATGGAGAAAAAGCACATTCTTGTTATTTTAGTAAAGATGCTTATAACAATATGATTAAAAATAGCAAATATGCAGATAATAAAGAATTAATGATCATACCAAATGCAGTGCATACAGATTTATATGATAATTTAGAGGTCATTCCATTTGATAAGATAGAAGAATTTTTTAAAACAAATTTAAAATAAGGAAAAATGAAACTTGAAGCGAAATTAGGTAGACTTCATGGCAACACCTAGTAATATAACTTTTAAATAATAATAAAGGGAGGAAATATATGAATAAAAAAATTATAATCGGAATAATAGTTGTTCTTTTGATAGTAGTAGGCGTTGGTATATTTGCATTGACAAGGAATAACGAAAGAGAGAATCATGCTGAAACAACAAAAGAAAACTCTGAAATATCAGAGAATAATAATTTACAAAGTAGTAACCATGAGCAAAACAATAATGGTAATGAAAATAATGAGGTTTCCAATGACTTAAATAGCCTAGTTTTATATTTTTCTGCTACTGGTACGACTGAAGGAATTGCTAAACAAATTGCAGAAATAACCAATAGTGATATAACAGAAATTATACCTAAAGAAGAATATACAACAGAAGATTTAAACTACAATAATGATGATTCACGAGCAAATATGGAACAAAATGATACAAGTGCTAGACCTGAAATAGCAAATACAATAAATGTAGAGGACTATGATGTCATTTATTTAGGGTATCCAATTTGGTGGGGAACAGTACCAAAAATTATACTAACAGTATTAGACAACTATGATTTAAGTGGAAAAACAGTTATTCCATTTTGCACATCTGGAGGAAGTGGTATATCTCAAAGTATGAATGATTTAAAATCATATAATAGCAATATTAACTGGAAAGATGGACAAAGATTTAGTGGTTCAACTTCTAATAGTAATATATCTTCTTGGATTAATGGATTAGATATAAATGAATAGGAGAATTAAATATAAAAGCTACTATTTGAACTTTACTTTTTTGGTATGGTTCATTTTAGTAGCTTTTTTGTTGAATAGGAAAAATCGAGTTTTTCCTATTCAAGAACATCGCTTCGCTCTAACAAATGCACACAAATTTTACTTGCATAAAATTTGGCGCCGAACAATAACGCGGGCTTTAAAATAGTATAAATAGAGAAAATGTTTAAGAAAGCCCGCTATTGTTCGTTTAAAGATTCTCTTTTAAATATTCTAAAAATTTTTCAGCAGGTTTAGAAAAAATTTGGTATTTTTTCCATACAATCCTTATATCAATTTCCATTTGAGGAGATAGGGGAATAAAGCAAAGGTTACTATTTCCAGTTGTATTTATCAATTTATCTAAAGTTAAGGCATATCCGATTCCTTCATCAACTAACAGTGAAGCATTATATATTAGGTTGTAAGTAGAAACGATATTTAATTTTGAAAAATCTTTTTTCATCCAGTTACTAAAATCAGAATTGTAATTTAATTGTCTTGAAACAATAAGAGGTTTATCACATATATCAGTATAAGTAATCTTTTCTTTTTTAGCTAAAGGAGAATCTTTCCTTGCTAAAATGCCCCAAGAATCTTTTATTGGTAAAGTTATATAATTATATTTATCAGTATCGACTGGACCGAAGTAATATTCCAAAATCAATCAAGCCTTTATCAAGGTTTTCTTTGACATCTTGTGCATCATCACTTGAAATATGATAGTGAATATTAGGATATTTCTCGCTTAATTGTTTTGCGGTTTTAGCAATAATTCTAATACTATCTGTTTCTCCAGTACCGATATAAATATCTCCTACAAGATTAGTTTCATCAGAGTTTTTTATTTCATTTTCTGTCTTATTGACTAGATTAATAATTTCTTCAGTTCTTTTTCTAAAAAGCATACCATCTTCAGTTAATCCTATTTTTTTATGACCTCTTATAAAAAGTTGTTTTCCAAGTTCATCTTCTAAATCTTTTAATTGTCTTGAAAGTGTAGGCTGTGTTAAATGCAAGGATTCAGCAGCACCAGAAATCGTTTGTTCTCTTGCAACTGCTAAAAAATATTGTAAAACTCTTAATTCCATATTTCATCACCCACTATTAATTTATCATGACAAACTATACCTGTCAAGCATGGTTATATATACAATATAAGTATTTGCTATTTGTAAATAACAATGTTAAAATGTAATTAAATCAAACAAGTAGGTGATTTTTAAATGAAGATGTATGATGTAGAAGAAGATATGATTCAAAATTTAAAAGATGCAGGATGTGGTAATAAGCAAATCCAAGAACTTGTTGAGTTGTATAGGAAAAATAAAAAAGATGACATATATCAAATATTAACAAAACATAGAAAAAAAGTTTTAGACAAGATTCATAAAAATGAAAAACAAATTGAATGTATTGATTATTTTATTTACAAAATGAAATAAGAATGATGGGAGGAATGTATATGAAGTTAGAAAAAGTAATTGAAAATAAAACATTTGATGAGGAAAGAGCTTTATATAATTTACAAGATACAGAAGTAAAAAACTGTATTTTTGCAGGAGAACAAGATGGAGAATCTGTCTTAAAAGAAACTAGAAACATATCAGTAAAGAACTGTAAATTTTCTTTAAGATACCCTTTATGGCATGCAAGAAAATATGAACTTATTCATTCTACTTTTGATGAATTAATAAGAGCACCTATATGGTATTCAAATGATGGAATCATTGATAATTGTGAATTAGAAGGAGTTAAACTCTTAAGAGAATGTCATAATACAACAGTTTTAAATTCAAAAATTACATCTCCAGAATTTGGATGGAAATGTAGTAATATTGAAGTAAAAGATACAACGATTCATTCAGAATACATATTTTTAGATAGTAAAGATGTTAGATTAAATCATGTAGAATTTATAGGCAAATATTCATTTCAATATATGGAAAATTTAGAAATAGATGATAGTAAATTAGATACAAAAGATGCATTTTGGCATAGTAAAAATGTAACAGTTAGAAATTCCATAGTAAAAGGCGAATATTTAGGATGGTTTTCAGAAAATTTAACATTAATAAATTGTAAGATTATAGGAACACAACCTTTATGCTATTGTAAAAATTTGAAATTAATAAATTGTGAAATGGAAGATACAGATTTATCTTTTGAGTATTCGGAAGTAGAAGCAGATATAAAAGGCCATGTGGATTCAATAAAAAATATTAAATTAGGTACAGTAACAGTAGATAGTGTGGGAGAGATTATTAACGAAGATTCTATCATGGAAGTAGATGGAAAAGTCATTATTAGGGGAAAATAAGGTTGAAAAATGTACAATTCTTTTATAACCAGAGTGGTACTTTAGGAAGGAATGAGAGTAAAAATGAATAAAAAAGTGATAACCATACTAATTATAATTATTTTAATCGTACTTGCTGGAATAGGAGTATATTGCGTAGTAAGAAATAATCATAAAATTGATGAGGCAAATGAGAACAATACTAACAATGATAAGAATACAAATGAAATTCAGTCAAATTCAGTAATTGATGAAGAAACAAATAACAATATTCAACAAAATGAACAAAATAGGAATGTTGGAAATATTGATTCAACAAATACAAATAATAGTTTAAAAGGTAATATCACAAATAGGGAGGAAAATATGAAATTATATATTAAGGTAAATAATAGAACATTAACAGCAACATTAGTAGATAATTCTTCTACTAGAGCATTAATAGAAAGATTAGAAAGTAGTGATATAACAATCAGTATGAGTGATTATGGTAATATGGAAAAAGTAGGGGGATTTGGATTTAGTCTGCCTACAAATAATGAAAATATTAATACTGAAGCAGGAGATTTAATTTTATATCAAGGAAATTCATTTGTTATCTATTATGATACAAATAGTTGGAATTTTACAAGACTTGGAAAACTAGATAATGTAAATCAAAGAGAATTAAAAGATATATTAGGTAATGGTAATGTAAATGTTACTTTATCATTATCAGAATAAAGGTTTTAAATATTAGTTTTAAAGGAGAAAATGATTGGACATAATAAAATAGATACTACAATGGAATATGCTATGATAAATCAAAATAATGTAAAAAACTCACATAGAAAATATATTGGATAAATTTCAACAAAATTGTTGACATATCAATTATTTTATCATAAAATACAAACAAGAGTTCTAGGACAAATAAAAAGGAAGGAAAACTTTAATGATAGAAAAACATATTGATATTAATAATATAAACATTTATCCAAAAGAATTACTGGATTTTTGTGAAGAAAGAAAAGAAATTATATTAAAATGAAAAATATAAAAGAATATTACTTGAATCGTATAATGGAAATAATGTTAGAAAAAATAGTGTTACTAAATGATAGTGATGTATGGTTATAATGTAAAACATTACTTAATGTACCTTCAAATAACATTATAGCTACAAATAAAATAGATAGGCGGTAGAATAATTTGAGCAATCTAGAAAACTTAAAAGATTTAATCATATATCAAAGTCAAAATAATGAGAATATATCAGTAGAAGTTTTATATAACGAAGAAGATTTTTGGCTAACACAAAAATCAATGTCAAAATTATTTAATGTAGCTGAAAATAATATAACATATCATTTACAAAATATCTTCAAAACGAATGAATTAGATGCAGATTCAGTTACTCAAAAAATTAGAGTAACTGCTTCAGATGGTAAAAAATATAATACAAATTTTTATAGTTTAGATGCAATTATAGCATTTGGATATAGAGTGAATTCAAAGGAAGCAACAAATTTTAGAATTTGGGCAACAAAAACTTTAAAAGAATATATTAAAAAAGGTTTTGTATTAAATAGTGAACTTCTGAAAAATGGACCAAAATTTGGAAAAGACTACTTTGATGAATTATTAGTTAAGATAAAAGAAATTAGAGCAAGTGAAAGAAGATTTTACCAAAAAATTACTGATATTTACAAAGAATGTAGTTTCGATTATGATAAAAATAGTGAAACAACAATAGAGTTTTATAAAAATGTTCAAAATAAGTTACACTTTGCTATTACGGGCATGACTGCGCCTGAAATAATTTACAATAGAGTTGATAGTAAAAAAGAAAATATGGGACTAACAACTTGGAAAAATGCACCAGATGGAAAAATGTATGAACGAAAGAAAAAATGCTCCAACTGATTCAAATAACTATTTTAAAATATAATTTTATGATACACTAGAAGAAGCAATAAAAAATGGGTATCGACCTTGCAAAATGTGTATGAAAGAATTATGGAGGTAATGAAATATGCAATATACAAGCAAATATCAGTCCCCATTGGGAGAAATTATGATTGCAGCAGATGGTAAAGGACTAACAGGATTATGGTTTGTAGGACAAAAATATTTTGCGCTTTATTTAGATAAAGAGAATGAAGAAAAGGAAACACCAATATTAAAAGATACAAAAAAATGGTTAGATATTTATTTCAGTGGTAAAGAACCAAACTTTACATTACCACTTCATTTTACTGGAACTGATTTTCAAAATGAAGTATGGAAAATTCTTTATTCAATTCCATATGGTAAGACAATGACTTATGGAGAAATAGCAAATATTCTAGCGAAACGAAAAGGATTAAAAAGAATGTCAGCACAAGCAGTTGGTGGAGCAGTTGGAAAAAATGAAATATCCATTATTGTTCCTTGTCATAGAGTTGTTGGTAGTAATGGAAGTTTAACAGGGTATGCTGGAGGAATTGATAAAAAAATAGAATTGTTAAAATTAGAGAATGGTTATAAAAATGAATTTTACAAACCAAAAAAGAGTACAGCAATGTAGCATACAAATTATAATAAATCTAATAATAGTCATTTTCACACTAACTGAAAGATGTTAATAAAAATTGCAAAATTGTAAGATAAAGTTGATAGAAAAACAATAATAAAATATCATTTAGAAAAAGGCAAATATACAACATATTTTTACATTTTCCATAGTATATACTATAGGAGGAATGTAGAAATGTGTTGTTGTCATGATGTTTGCAGAACAATAAAAGTATTATCAGTCATTAATTTTATCATTTTCATTAGTATATTAATTTTATTGCTTATTGTTTTCATCAATAATGGAAATATGAATAATAAAAATATTTTAGTAACTGTGGCAAGGGCAGGTGATAATACACAAGTAGGAGATGCGATTATCAATTTTGGAGAAAATCAAATTGTAGAAGGAACTGCATTAAGTCATGAAGAAGGAACTAGTCAAATTCGTATAAATGAAAATGGAATTTATCAGATATCTTACCAGTTAGAGGGAATTGACCAAGGGGCTTCAACAAGATTTAATTTTAATGCAATTCTTTTAGTGAATAATGTGCCTTTAACAGACACCTTAAATGAAGGAGCGGTTCTGAGTGAAGATATTGTAAATAATCGTTATACACTCACAAGTACAGTGATATTGAGATTAAATGCAGGAGATGTCTTACAACTTGGTGCTTTATCATTTGAAAATGTAACATATCCAAATGCACGTATCGATATTGAAAAGATTGGATAAGGAAAAATGCCGTTTAGTGATAGATATTACTAAATGGTATTTTTTTATTGAAAAATTGTTTTCCTATTCAACAAAAAACAACATTGTACAGAAAAATTGCAAAGCAATTTTTCGCGTCGACAAGTCTTTACGCTGCTTTGAGAACTTAAATATATATAGTTAAATTAAAAAGTAGAGAAAAGTTCTCGAGAAGCGAGATTTGTCCATAATAGTTTAAAATTTGGAAAATGTGGTGACATGTTATTAAATTATAGACGAAAATTGTTTTTTATAGTATGATAATAATATAGGAATTGGGAGAAAGAATAACATGGGTAATTACAAAGAAAATATAGAAAAATTAGAAAAACAGAAATTTTATTTCTTAAAAGAAAAAAGAGAACCACCTAATAAAGATGTATGTATCTGGGATAGTAGACCTAGTTTTATCCCGTTTATCTTGAATAGAAAATTTTTGGATACAATTGTAATACTATGTGTTTTATGGTATTTTGATTTTACGTTCTTTATATTCACAAATCTTTTATTATTTATATATTTTATTAGTTGGGTGATAACTATATATGAATATTTAACAACACAGTATTTTATTACATTGACACATCTTGTTTTACATATAGGAAGTAAGTACTATTATTATCCAATAGATAAATTAGAAAAAGAAGATTTTGAAGTGCATTTTAATACTTTTGATTTGATTTTCAAATGTAAAACAATCACATATGCTTATTACAAGTTGAAAGATGTACCAAAAGGAGTATGGATATCAGTACGTAGAAGAGCTACAGGAAATTCAAATATATGGTATAAGAAAGCTACATTTTGTCATATAAAAGATTATGATATGCTATATGAATACGGAACAAAAAATCAAAAAGGTATATGAACAAAGTAATATTACATCTACATTAAACAAATAATAAATAGGTTATATAAAGGGGAGAGATAAATGGAAAAAATACAAAACAATTTATCATATGGATTCTTATTACAACAATATTTGTAGAAATATCACAATTTGTAACATATAGAGGTTCAACAGATATTGATGATGTTCTTTTAAATGTCATAGGAACAGTAGCCGTATACAGGTTTATGAAAACAAAGTTTATGCAAATACTATTAAGTTTAGATGATAACAAATTAAATAAAGAAAAACAATTAAATGATAAATCTAAAAAAGAATTAAAACAAAATGATAATACGGAGGGAAACAATGAATAAACCTATCATAGGAATAGTATCCAAACATTATGCTACTTACAAATCAAATAAAATAGATACTTTTATAAGAGATGAAGTAAAACAAGCAATCTTTGATAATGGTGGAGTAGCTATTGGAATACTACCTACAGAAGCTAATATAAACTATTGTGGAGATAATTGGAAAG
>CALXQV010000061.1 GCA_944390535.1 uncultured Clostridia bacterium
GTCTTTTATTTCCGTTTTCTTTATTCTGCATCAATTCTGGGTCATCTATAATTTTGAAAAATACATCTTTTATAAAATAAAAACAACCTATATTTATTTGCATATTCATTTCTCCTTTATATTATTAAAGACTTGCCATTTCTGACAAGCCCCAATAATTTATTCACTCTCTTATTTGTTAGTCGCTTTAAGAGGTAGCGACAAACACATTTATTCACTCTCTCATTTATTAGTCGCCAAAGAGGCGGCGACAAACACATTTATTAAAAACAATGATGTTCTTAATTATTATATTCATAATAGCATAAAATATAATATTTTGTCAACATTTTTTTAGCTGTATTATATTTAAAAATCGACAACTTGCTATTTCTTTATTAAATTTATAGTATGCTCAATAAATTATTTTTACTTGAAGAGACTATAATTTAAATGACTCTCTCTTACTCTTCTTATTATTGATTTAACAATCTTGTTTTTAAATCATATAATTCTTGAGACAAATCCACATAATATTTTTGTGGATTTTCCAATCTTTTTACTTCTTCCCAGATTGTTCCTAATTGTTCTTTTGTATATTTTACAATCTCATTTAAAGTTGGTGTTTGATATATTAGTTTTCCATTTTCAAATATTTTTTCTTGTAATTCTTTTACATAATAATGATTTAATTTTTTTCTTTTCCAAGTATTATATTGGTCAAATATTTCATATTCTCCTTCTGGTTCTTTTTCATCTTTTAACATAATCACATCTGCCAATGCATAATTGGTATCTTTAGAATAAAAACGATATACCTTTTTAAAACTTGGATTCGTGATTTTTTCTACATTTTCACTAATTTTTATTTTTGGTATAAGCTTTCCTTCTTTTTCCATTGCAGCTAATTTATACACACCACCAAATACAGAATCACTTTTTGCTGTAATTAAATTTTCACCTACACCAAATAAATCGATTTTTGCATCTTGTTCTATTAAAGAACTAATTAAGTTTTCGTCTAACGCATTTGTTGCACATATTTTACAATCTGGATATCCAGCCTCATCTAAAATGACTCTTACTTTTTTAGATAAATATGCTAAATCTCCACTATCTAATCTAACAGCAATTGGTCTAATGCCTTGTGGTTTTAAGACTTCATCAAATACTTTTATCGCATTTGGCAATCCACTTTGTAATGTATGATATGTATCAATTAAATATGTTCCATTGTTAGGATATAATTCTGCATAAGTTTTAAAGGCTTCATATTCATTGTCAAAACTTTGTATCCAACTATGTGCCATTGTTCCACTAGCTGGAACATGAAATTTTAGACTTGCTGCTGTACAAGAAGTTCCTACTGCTCCTCCTATAATGGCTGCTCTTGCTCCATAAATTGCTGCTGACACTCCATGCGCTCTCCTTGCCCCAAATTCCATAACTGGTCTTCCTTGTGCTGCTCTTACAATTCTTGCTGTCTTTGTTGCAATTAAACTTTGATGGTTAATGATTAATAACAACATGGTTTCTAAGAGTTGTGCTTCACTAACTGGTGCTTTTACAGTCAATAATGGTTCATTTGGAAATACGACCGTTCCTTCTGGTACTGCCCAAATATCTCCTGTAAATTTAAAGTCTTTTAAATATGCTAAAAATTCTTCTGAAAACATATTTTGTTTTCTAAAATATTCTATATCTTCTTGGTCAAAAGTTAAATTTTGTATAAATTCTATAATTTGTTCTAATCCTGCTACAATGGCATACCCACCACCATCTGGAACCTTTCTAAAAAATACATCAAAATATGCCATATCGTTCTTATTTTTGGTAAAATATCCATTTGACATTGTAAATTCATAAAAATCTGCTACTAATTCTAATTTTTCTTGTTTCATTTTTATTCTCTTCCTTTCTATTTTTATTGTAGAACAAATCGGAACGCTAATAAATTTACAGTATGTTATTACAATCGAAAATTTTAATTTAGTACCAAAATTAAATTATTAAAGCGTTCCGTAAATTTGTTCTGTGCCAATTTTACGTAAGTAAAATTGTGTGCATCAGTACGCGAAGCATTTCTTATACAATAGGAAAGGGTTATTTTCCTATTGTATAAGAAAATTGACTTTTATCTTGATTCCTCTCATACCTCCACCTTCAAGTAATATTCCTATTTTTATTTATTATCACTTACAGCCCCATTAGGTTCTTTATTAACTTTCCTAATTATCAATACTATGAAACCTAAGATGACTTCTACTATAATACATCCTACTAACATATTTAAGTTTATATTGTCTATCCAGCCTCCAGACAAATCCTGCTCTATGTATGTTGATAATATTTTAAATCCTATAAATACAATCATAGATATGATGGCCGTAATGAACATACTAATTTGAATGGTTTTTAATACCTGTTGTTTTTCTAATACTATTAATCCTATGATATCTAATAGGCATAATATGATGCAAGTTATTCTAAATTCAAAACTTGTAAATTGTCCATATATATTTAATACTTGTGTTGTCGTTCCCTCTATTCCTATTTCTAACCTATTTTCTATTTCTTCACTTTTTTCACTTACATAGCTTTTTATGTTGCTTTTTACATTTTCTGGTATTTCATTTTGTAAATCTTCTTCTAGAATTTGATTAATTTCTTCCGTTATGTCTATATTTTCACTTTTACCAGTTAAAATATCTATATATTTGCCTGTAATTTCTTCCATATATGGGCTATTTTCTATCTTGCCCGCTATTTCATACAACGTATCATTATCTACTTCATTAATTATTTCATCTAACATATATCCACTAACTCTTTTTGTTAGAATATCTTTAGAAATTGTTTTTACTGCTACATTTTCTATAACAAAACTCATTGTTATGATAAATAACAATATAGGTAATACGATTTTTAATATGATTTTTATGCATGTTTTCATTTTTACTAATTTCCTTTCTTAATTATAGATTATCTTTTATCCTCGTCGTATATATGATTTTAAACTTGATACTATCATACTACAAAAAAGAAAATTATTCCATACATACTTGTAATAAAATAATTTTCTTTTACTTCTTTTTAGCAATTAATTAAATAGAATACAATATTTTTTAAGCAAGTTGCTAATACAATATTTTTTTATCTAAATAATAAAAGTTTCTTTTTCTAATTCATCATAATCTATAAAATTCTTTTTACTCATTCAAATCACTCGCCTCTTTATTTTCAATTTGTTTTAATCCATTTTTAGCTAGATCTTTATAATTTGTTTTCTCCGCAACTTTTTTTCCTATTTTTCTTTCAATTTCTTTTCTAGCCTTTCCTGTAATTTTTCCTGCTTCTTGTACATCATCTTTTAATTCCTCTAATCCAAAACTGTTATTTGTATTATGGATTTCATTTGCTGTAACTTCTGCTAAATTTGTTATTGCAAGTTCTAGTTTTCCCATACTATCTCTCAAATTTCTTTTTGTTTTATTAATTCCTTTTAATTCTTTATATTGAGTAGTATTCATATTAAATGTACTTTTATATATTTCATCCGTTAATATAGCATAATCTCTATCTTTTGCTCCTCTTTCTTTCCATGTATCTGTTAATTCCTTTCTGTTGTCTATTGATTTCAATCTTTGAGAAATCCATGTATTTTCATAACCTTTTCTAATATAAGTTTCTTTTGCTCTATTAATTGCAAGTTCTGGATTTACAATTTCATCTAGTCTTTCACTTCCTACTTCTGCTAACCATCTTTTAAATGGTTCTGCCTTTGTAGATGGTATTGTTTGTATAATTCTCAATAAAGTTTTTGTATCTGCCACATCTGTTAATCTCATTTTTCCATCTTTTGCTAACATTTTCAACTGTCCGATTTTTTCGGACACTTCAACAAATCCTTCTGAAATAAGCTTTTGTTTTAAATCACTCCAATATTTTCTTGGTCTATTATTATTTTCAACTAGAACCTCTATAACATCAATAATTGAAAAATACCACTCATCTTTATACCATTCTCTCCTTATTTCTTTTTCTTCAAATAATGCTAATTTATTTTCTTGCATAATACCACTTCCTTAATTATTTTTTGCTATTATATAACATTTTTTGTTATGTTGTCAAACATTTGTTTTTAATGCTTAAAAAATATAATACGAAAATTTTATAAATTCGTATTATACATTTTTACACGTGTAACGAAGTCAGTTTTCTTTCTTATTGTATAGGAAAAGTTGACTTTCTCATAACTTTTATATATTATCATTTTACTTTTACAATTATTAGACATATGATAGCTAATAAGATAACTGAACAGCCAATAATGATGCTATTACTCATTTTTTCTATTTGTTGGTTTGCTAATTGATTTTCTGTTTCTTCTCCTTGAATTTGTACATTTTCTATTTCTTCTTCTGAAAGTGTCTTTTCATATTCTTCAAATCTTTTATAAAATTCATCATAACCTTCTGGTACTTCTTCAATATATTCTACTTGATATTCTCCATTTTCTATTTTTATTTTTATATAACATATATTTGTTTTTGAATACCTCATACATTTATGTCCATTATATGTTGTTATTTCTGGTTCTGCATAATTCCATTCGGTATTTTCTATGGAAACAGGTGTTACAATAAATTCAATATCTGCTATCAATTCATTTTCACTAATATGCCTAATTCCAACTGTCCCTAATCTATAATCTGTAATTCTTTTATTTACTGGTGTTTCTTCACTTTTATATCCTTCTATCCAGTCTTGGAATACTTGTTCAATAATCGTATTTTCTTCTTCTGAAGTAGTATATGTTTCTACTGCCAATGACATATTAGAAAAACTAATCATACTGATTATCATTATACTAAAAATACCAATTGCTATCTGTTTAGCCTTCATATTAGTTTCCCTCCTTTTTCTGTAAGGTAACTTGTTCTGTTTGCCCTCTATATTCAAAATGGACAATAACTTTTTCTGCTTCATGATATTTTGTCAAATCAAACATACCACTAAATGTTAAAATTCCTTCTTCATCTATTCCTTTTGAGCCATTCTCATTAGGACCTTGTATTAATGTGAATGTTTCTCCATTTTCATTTGTCAAATATACCGTAAGATTCATCAATTCCTCTACTTTTTGATAATATTCTTTATAAGCATCTGTTTGCTTTTCTTTCCAACTAATATGTCCTAAAATATCTACATTTTTAAGAGGATCATCATCTGATAAGGTATCATAAAAATCGTGTTCTAAAAAAGATGGATATTTTGGTTTTGGTTCTGTTTTTATTTTGACTGTTATATCCATTCCTGTATCATATAAGGTTGCAGTTTCTACTTGATACGCTTCATTTGTCGTATTTGTTTGAACATATACAACAGATTGTCTATTATACATTTTTTCTGGAACTTCCACATCAAAATGCCAATCTCCTGTTAAAATAATTTCTTCTTCTCCCATAGAAGTTCCTTCTTCTTTTGATATATTGATTTGCCCCATGTTAATCGTTAAGGTTTTACTTTTTGGATAACTACTCTCTCCCCCTGTATAGATATTGTAAATAACTTTTACATGGTTTCCTTCTCTTTCAACAGGAACAATGTTAACCCCGCTTCCAATATACATCTTTTGTTCTATCGCTTCCTCATAGTTTAATCCTAAGTTATATTGTTGACTAAATTCATTATATTTAACTCCTGTTGGACAATACAACACAATATTATTTTCATCTGCTATCACTAAATCTGAAAAATTAAATTTCCATACTTCTTCTGCTGTTACTATTTCTTTCGCTTTTTCTGATAATTCCACATCAAAAGTAATACTTAAATTAAAATCATCCATTACAAACTCCGATACTTTCACCTTTGTTTCCACATCCTCTATCATTTCACCAGTTTGTATATTTTCTATTGTTGCATTGGCGTTCTCATATTCCATATCTGTGTTTTCGATATATCCCTCATGCATTGCTGTTCCCATTCCATTACCTGTCATAAAGAAATTATCATATATCTTTGTAGAAATATCTTTTGCAAAAACGATTCCTGTTATGGATAAACAACAAATAATCGTTATACATGTACTTTCCAATGTTTTTTTGATTCTTTTATGCTTACAATATATTGTTCTAAAATTTTCAATAGCCATATTTTCTTCAAGCTTTTCAAAGCATTTTTCCTTTTCCATTTTTAGAAACCTCCCACTTTTAGAATTTCTTTTATCTTTTTTCTGGTTCGATGTAATTTTGTTTTTACATTACTATTGCTTAAGTTCATCTCTTTTGCGATTTGTTTTACCTTTTTTCCTTCGTAATAGAATTTTTTAAATATTTCATAATCTGTATTTCCTAATGCTTTTAAGTTTTTGGTAATACAATCATTTATTTCTTTTTGCTCAACAATATCATCTACATTAAAATGACTAATGATCTCGTTTTCATATTGAGAAAATTTTACCGTTCTACTAAGTTCTCTATATTTTCTATAAATTAATCTTTTTGTAATTCCTGCTATATATGGACTAAATACTGCTTTTCTATCTAATCTATCTTTGTTTTTCCATAAAATCAAAAATACATCTGCTATCATTTCTTCTTCATCTTCCAATTTGATAGTATGTTTATTTTTTATAATTGCACTTACATAGTGATAATACTCATTAAATACTCTTGGCATATCTAATTGATTATCTATCATATAACTTTCTATTGCATTTTCTTTTTTCATCTTTTTCTCCTTTTTTTCTTAAGGTACAAAATCTCGTAAAAAATATCTCTTTTTCAAGTTTTTTTGATACACCTTTTCCATCTATATATTTATCATTTTTAGAAAAAGGTTACAAGATAGAAAAAAATTACTTTATACTCATACTGAATTCCTAAGGTTCTTAGATAAAATGAATTCAATATTTTGTATAAAGTAATTTTTCAGAAAAAGTTACACATTTATTCGTCAATCGTTGATATTCCAAGTGTAATTTCTTCTAACACATCTAATACTGCTCTTACTGTATCTAATGCTGTAAACATTGGTACATTATTTTCTGTTGCACATCTTCTAATATGACTTCCATCTGTTTCTTGGTCAATAGAATCAATGTTTCTAGTGTTAATCACATAACTAACATATCCTTTTCTTAATGATTCTAGTATCTCTTCACTACCTTCACTAATTTTCTTTTTCACTCTCGTTCTAATACCATGTTCTTTTAAATATTTTGCAGTTCCTTTGGTTGCCTCTATATTAAATCCTAAGTTATAAAATCTTTGGATTAATTGCAATGCCTCTTCTTTGTCTTTATCTGCAATTGTTACAAATATGGTTCCATAATTTGCAAGCTTCATTCCTGATGATTGTAATGCTTTATATAATGCTCTTGTTAATTTTTTGTCATATCCAATGGCCTCTCCTGTTGATTTCATTTCTGGAGAAAGTGTGGCATCTAATCCCGATAATTTTGAGAATGAAAAGGCTGGTGCTTTTACATACCATTTTTCTT
>CALXQV010000062.1 GCA_944390535.1 uncultured Clostridia bacterium
AAGGTGGAAGACATACTCCATTCTTCAATGGATATAGACCACAATTCTATTTCAGAACAACAGACGTTACAGGTGTTATTGAATTACCTGCTGGAACAGAAATGGTTATGCCAGGTGACAACGTATCAATGACAATCGAATTAATTACACCTATCGCTATCGAAAAAGGATTAAGATTTGCTATCCGTGAAGGTGGTAGAACAGTTGGTTCAGGAGTTGTTGCTGATATATTAGCATAATTCAAACTAGAATGTAATATATAAAATAGCAAGGATACATATTTGTAATCCTTGCTATTTTGCATTGCATAAAAAAGGGTTTACTTGACTTTGTTGTTCAATTTGATAAAAATACTTGCTTTTTTCTAAAAACAATAATAAAATGTTACTGTTAAAGATATAATGAAATAAGTACGATTTGGAGGAATTAATAGTGAGAATTATATTAGATGCTATGGGTGGAGATAATGCACCAGAAGCCAATATCAAAGGAGCAGTAAATGCGATTAATAAAGTAAAAGCAGAAGTTATTTTAGTAGGAAAAGAAGAAGTCATTAGAAATAAAGTCAAAGAATTTTATGGAAAAGAAATAGAAGAAATATCCGATAGATTAAAAATAAAAAATGCAACAGAAACGATAGAAATGTGTGATACACCAACAGTAGCAATTAAGCGTAAAAAAGATTCATCTATGGTAGTAGGATTTAAAATGCTAAAAGAAGATGAAGGAGATGTCTTTATATCAGCTGGAAACTCAGGAGCATTGCTAACAGGTGCTACATTATTAGTAGGAAGAATTAAAGGAATTGATAGACCAGCCTTAGCAGGGATATTACCAGCATATAAAAGTCAACTATTATTAATTGATGCAGGTTCTAATACAAACTGTAAACCAATTAACTTATTACAATTTGCACAAATGTCTAGTATTTATTTAAGAAATACCTATGGAATAGAAAATCCTGCAATTGGTTTATTAAATATTGGGACAGAAGAAACAAAAGGAAATGAATTAGTAAAAGAAAGTTATCACTTGTTAAAAGAAAAAGCAGAAGAACTAAACATTAACTTTGTAGGAAATGTAGAAGGAAGAGATGCTTTTTCAGGAAAAATAGATGCCATTGTAACAGATGGCTTTACAGGAAATGTGTTCTTAAAAACAACAGAAGGTTTAGGAAAGTTTGTAAAACGAACATTAACAGAAAGCTTGACCAAAAATATACTATCTAAGATACTAGCAATTCCTGCATTGCCTGCTATCAAACGTTTTAGCAAAACAATGGATTATAAATCTTATGGTGGAGCATTATTTCTAGGAGTAAAAAAACCAGTTGTAAAGGCACATGGAAGTAGTGATGCCTTATTGTTTGAATATACAATTATTCAAGCAGAAAAATTTGTTGAGAACAAAGCTGTTGAAAAAATGATAGAAGAATTCCAAAAAAACACAACTAAAGAAGAAAAATAGCTTATAAAACTACAATAAATTGACTTAGATGTACAAAATGAAAAATATTTATAAAATGTACTTGACAAATATACAAACATATAATATAAATGAAACTAGAGAAGCAAAATATCAGAAGGATAGATTATTTGCAAACTTGAGAGGAGGTGAACTCGGAAAATGAGTTCAGAAGAAATTTTAGAGAAAGTAAAAGGAATTATTGTAGAGCAATTAGGTGTAGCTGAAAACGCAGTTACAATGGAAGCATCTTTTATAGATGACTTAGGAGCTGATTCATTAGATATCGTTGAATTAGTAATGGCACTAGAAGAAGAATTTGATATAGAAATTCCTGATAGTGACGCAGAAAAAGTTGTAACAGTAGGAGATGTTGTTGAATACATAAAAGAAAATGTTAAATAAAAAATAGAGAAAAATGGTTTTCTCTATTTTTTATTTATATAACTATATGTATCTAATTCTATTACAAAATTTTAAAAATCTAGGATAGTATTAAAACTATGAGAGAAGTTTTGGTAGAAATAACATAAATAATGCAGTATATTTTTATGTGCAACATCCATATTAGCTAATACATTTCCAGAATATATATTCTTTTCTTCTAAAGTTAATGTAATCGTACCAATAGTAGAACCTTTTTCTATAGGAGCAGCTAAATTTGTTTCACAATTGATATGTACACTTAATTTGTCTACTAAATCGCTTCTAATAGGAATAGAAGGATAAGTAGGTTTTTCAAATGCAATATCTAAATAGTTAGAAATACCTTTTTCAATCGTAATTGTAGAAAGGTTTTCTTTTTTCCAATTTTCAAAATAATCAAAAAGAATTTCTTCAATATTTACATATGTAAACTGATGGAAGGCATATTCAATTAACTTTATGCTATCTGTCGTTCTATATTTTTTTGTGTCAGCACCAAGAACAACACAAATAATATCCATATCTCCTCTTTTACAACAAGTAACCAAACAACGATTAGCTCCATTTGTAAATCCAGTTTTAATTCCATAAACACCATTTAAGACACCTAATAATTCATTTGTATTGGTAAGTGTTTTAGGATATCCATTAATGGTAATGGTATAGGTTTTTGTACCAACAATTTTAGCAAAGATTTCATTATTCATAGCATAATTAGAAAGAATTGCTAATTCATAAGCAGTGGTATAATGGTCATCTTCATCTAATCCATGTGGTGTGACAAAATGTGTGTTAGAAAGTTCTAATGCTTGCGCTTTTTCATTCATTAAATTTGCAAAATCAGTAATAGACCCAGCTACATGTTCTGCCAGAGCAACAGCAGCATCATTTCCAGAACGCATCATAAGGCCATAGAGTAAATCAAAAACCGTTATTTTATCACCAGTTTTTAATCCTAGTCTAGAACCACCTGTGCTAGCTGCTTTTTTTGAAATTTCAACTATATCAGATAAATTGCTGTGTTCTATGACAACAAGTGCAGTCATAATTTTTGTTGTTGAAGCCATTTTTTTCTTTTGATTTTCATTTTTTCCAACAAGAATGGTATTGGATTTTCTATCTATTACCACATAAGCTCTAGAATTAATTGTGGGCAATTGTGTTGTATCACTAGCAGTTTCTATACTTTCTAAATCACCTAATATGTCAGAAATATCAAAAGTGTCATCAGAAGGTGATATATCATCGGCAAAGACATAAGAAGAAATAAAGATACTTATAAAAAATAATAAAATAATTTTTTGACAAATTTGAAATAATTTCATAAAACAAAACCCTCTAAATAATGGTATGAAAATCTTGAAAAAAATATAACTGCTTTTTAAAAAACGAATAAAACTTACGGGCAAACAAAAAATGAGTCTAAATTAACATAAAAGCTTGAAATTATAACGAAAATGTAATATAATTGTAATGTAGGGTTAAAAAAAATTAAGGACTTAAAAAACCTATATCCCTATGTAAAATAAATTTACGATTTTATGACCATAAATATAAGAAAAAATTGTTATTGACTAAATAAAAAAAAGAGGTAAAATATAAGTACATTGTGATTAATGTGATAAGGAGAGATATCTATGAATAATCGAAAAATTATTAAAGGGTTTATTGCTATATTGCTAATGATTTGTTTGGCAATTGTACCAAGTATTGTAAAAGCAGCAGAACTAAATCCATCTTTGTATTTTGGAATAACAGAATTAAGAAGTAAGACTGGAATGGGATATGCAATTGAAGATCCAAATACGAATGGAGAAACAGGAACAGCAGCTAAAATATGGAATATTGTACAATATAGTGGAGAAAATACCAATGATCCAACAGAAGTAAATGTATATTGTATCAAAGCAGGAGTAGGATTTACAGAAGGGGCAGGAACAAAACAAGTACAAGAGTATAATTTGCAATTTGATATGTATACAGAAAGAACAGCAATTGCAAGCCAAGATGCAAATACCAATAAGGTACTTTACAACTTAGTAAATGGTGGACATTATAACGAACTATTAGCTCTAGCTAACTTGATTTATATTCCAGGAGAATCAACAGATGCAGAAAGAGAAACCTTGCTAAGAGAATCAGGGGTATTGGCATTGCAAGAACAAGATTATGCAGGATTAGGGGACGAATATAACATAACAGATGATGAAATAGATGCCATACAACAAGCAGCAATGTGGTATTTTACAAACTATGGAGAAGAAGAAGGAAAATATGACAGATATGATGAGGATGCATGGTTATTTTATACAGAAAATGGAACAGATTATAAAGCATTATCAAGTTATGGAAGTAATCAAATACCTTCCATAGGAACCTTAAGAAGAGAACAAGCTGTGATGTTATATAGATATTTGATAGATGAAGCAAAAGCACAGGCAGGAAATTATGCAACAGCAACAGGAACTTATAGACACAAATTAACACTATATACAACAGCAGTAGGAAATTCACAACCATTGATGAAGGTAGAAAAAAATCCTTTAGAATTTGATTTAGCCTTAAGAAAATATATAACAAAAGTAAATGGAATAGAAGTAACCAACAGCAGAGTACCAGTAATAGATGAAAGTACATTAACAAATGGAACAACAGCTACATATAAACATAGAAAAGATCCAGTAATAGTAGAAAATGGAGATATTGTAACATATCATGTAACTGTATATAATGAGGGAGAAGTAGACGGAAGAGCAACAAAGATAATAGACCAATTACCAAGTGGATTAAAATATTCACAGATAAAAACAGCAGGATTTACAGTACAATATGATGAGAAAACAAACAGACTAACCATTACAAGAGATAAAAACAATATAAGTAATTTAGAAGCATATCAAAAAGGACAACTAGATTCAGAAAATATAGAAATTGAATGTATAGTAGATACAAGTGAAAATGGGAAAATATTAACAAATGTCGCATGGATAGCTGAAGAAATAGATGAATATGGAAATATCATAATAGATAAAGCAGGAGAAGATAGAGACTCAGAACCTGGAACAGCACCAAATGTCAATAAAGATAATATGGAAACATATAAAGGAAATAGAGACAATAAAAATGACTTAACAGATTCAAACTATTTCTATAAAGGTGAACAAGATGATGATGATTTTGAAAAATTAATTCTTGAAAATAATGAGTTTGACTTAAAATTAATCAAACGAATTACAGAAGTAAATGGAAAAAAAGTTCCAGAAAGATTGTTAGGTGTTGACATTACAAATTTGGCAAATGGAACGCAAACAACAGCAGATTATGAAATGAATAAAGAACCAGTTGCAGTAAGTACAGGAGATTTAGTAACTTATACATTTAGAATCTATAATGAAGGAAACATAGATGGATATGTTGAGGAACTTACAGAAGACATCCCAGAAGGATTAGAATTTTTAGGAGCAGATATTGATTCTGATATGAATCCAATTACAGACAAAGATGAATTAGCAGCAGTAGAATTCAACACATCAATGGGATGGACATATGTAGGAGGAAATACAACAAAAATTTCAACAGATTATCTAGGTAAGGGAAAAGGTAATGAAATTACAACACCAGGAGCAAATCTGATAGAAGCATTTGATCCAGCTAAACCATATACAGATACAGAAACTGAAAAAAATCCAGATTATAAAGAAATTTCTGTTATTCTTAAGGTAGTTGCTAAAACACCAGATATTGGAATTATTAGAAATGAGGCAGCAATTACAGAAGATGCAGATAGTAAAGGAGACCCAGTTGATGATAGAGATTCAAGTACAGATAATTGGGTAAAATATGAAGATGATGAAGATTATGATAATATCATATTACAAGAATTTGACTTAGCATTAAGAAAATTCATTACAAAAGTAGATGAAGAAGAGGTAACAACAAGAGTACCAGAAGTAAGCTATGATAGAGAAGAAAATCAAATCACATATCATCATACAAAAGAGCCAGTAGAAGTCATTACAGGAAATGTGGTAGAATATACTATCAGAGTATATAATGAAGGAGATATTTCAGGATATGCACAAGAGGTAGCAGATGATATACCAGATGGATTAAAATATTTACCAGAAAATAAAACAAATGTAGAGTATAGATGGGTAATGTATGATGAAGAAGGAAATGTAACAGAAAATGTAGAAGAAGCAGTAGAAATTAGAACAGATTATCTATCAAAAGAGCAAGAAGAAACAGAAGGAGAAAATTTATTAGAAGCATTTAATCCAGAAGAAGAAATAGGAGAAGGAAACCCAGATTATAGAGATATCAAGGTTGCATTTGAAGTAGTAGAACCAAATGAATCAGATAGAATTATTATCAATGCAGCACAAATCACAGAAGATAGTGATGAAAATGGAGATCCAGTAGAAGATATAGACTCTGTACCAGATGAATGGAATGAAGGAGAAGATGACCAAGATAAAGAATATATCAAATTAACATACTTTGACTTAGCATTAAGAAAATGGGTAACAGAAGCAATCGTAATAGAAGATGGAAAAGAAACAATTACCCAAACAGGACATACTGCTGAAATGGATCCAGAACCAGTAGTAAAAGTAGAGTTATATAGAAAAGATATCAATAAAGTCATAGTAAAATTCAGATATAAAATCAGAGTAACGAACGAAGGAGACATAGCAGGTTACGCAAAAGAGATAACAGACTATGTACCAGAAGGCTTAAAATTTGTAGCAGAAGATAACCCACAATGGACAGATGAGGGAAATAACATTATTTCAACAAGACAATTAGAAAACACATTGTTACAACCAGGGGAATCAGCAGAGGTAGAAGTGGTATTAACTTGGATAAATGGACAAGACAATATGGGACAAATGACAAACATAGCAGAGATATCAGAAGATGATAATGATAAAGATGCACCAGATAGAGATTCAACACCAGACAATCAAAAGCCAGGAGAAGATGATATAGATGATGCGCCAGTATTGTTATCAGTTGAAACAGGACAAGCAAGAATTTACTATGCATTAGGATTTACAGTATTAGGAACATTAGCAGTAGGATTAGTTTTAATTAAGAAGTTTGTTATATAAAACAGCATTGTTAAAAAATAATAAGGGGTTAAATAGAGAAAATAGGGCATAAAAGATGTCCTATTTTATTACCTAAATTTCCTTTACAATTAAAATTTGGTATGGTATAATTTTCCATGTAATAGACTAGAGAGGTGAAAGATATGAATCAAATTTTAGCGACTAGTAATCCAACTGCAAAAAAGAGTAGTGGGCCAGCAGATATTAAAACCATTGTTAGAGTATTTGCAATAGTAATGCTAGTATTTGGGATATTTATGATAGGGACAGGTTCTTATGCAATCTATAAAGATAATGCAGCTAATAACACACAAGTGACAAAACCAGTCATAACAGAAACATTGAATGAAGATAATACAGCAGTTATGCTAACAGTGACACATGATAAAGCAATTGACAAAATAGAATATAGCTGGAATAATGATGAAATGCAAACAATTACTGGTAATGGAAGAAAATATATTGAACAAGAAATAAAAATTCCAGGAGGAACGAATACATTAAATGTAAGAGCAATAGATACACAAGGTCAAGAAATTTCTACACAAAGAGAATTTACAGTAGAAGAGATCATTCATTTAACAATTTCAGAAAACAAGAAATTAAAAATAACAGCTGAAAGTGAAACAGAAATAACATATATGACATATAGATGGGACGATGAGGAAGAACAAAGAATAGACATAAATGCAACAACAGTTGACCAAGAAATTGATATTCCAATGGGAACACATGATATTACTGTGATTTTAGTAGATGCTAATAATGAGACAATAACAAAAGAACAAAAAGTAATGGGAACAACGAAACCAACGATAAATATAGGACCAGATGATGCGGGAGAATATTATTTAATAACGATTACAGACGAAGCAGGATTAGAGAGAGTAGAATTGAACTTTAGAGGAGAAGAAAAGACAATTACAGTTGAAGACGGAAGAAAAGAATTGAAATATAAATTACCATTAAACAAAGGGGACGAAAATAGGCTAGAAATAACAGCATATAATGTGGACGGAATTGCTTCTGATACAAGAAGAGTAAAAGCACAAAAATAAACTTGATAAAATTTCCCTACATATATTATATATGTAGGGAAATAGATTAAAAGAAAAGTTATGCAAAAGCAAAATGGTTTCTAACTAGATTTGTTACAAAAGAAAGGAAAACAGAATGGATAATACTTTTTTTCATATATTAACGTATTTTGTTATTTATTCATTTTTGGGCTGGGTTTTAGAAAGTATTGTAAGAACAATTAGTGAAAGAAAAATAATAAATACTGGATTCTTAAAAGGTCCATTTTGCCCTATATATGGGTTTGGTGCCATTATTATGATATTATTTTTAAATGGATTTAAAAATAATATGTTCCTTTTATTTATTATTTCGGTACTCGTATTAACTTTATGGGAATACATAGTAGGGGTACTTTTAGAAAAATTGTTTTGTACAAAATATTGGGATTATTCAGACCATAAATTTAATTATAAAGGTAGAATCTGCCTAACCAATTCCATAGCATGGGGGATTTTAGCACTCTTATTTATTAATTACATACATCCATTTATTGTACAAATATTAAGTTATGTTGATTTTTTCTATGTGGCAATCATTGCAACGGTTATAACATTCATACTATTTATAGATGCAATTGTAAGTGTTATAAAAATTAAAAATATAAAATCAACATTAGAAAAAATAGAAGAAATTAATGAGCAAATTAAACAAAAAGTATTAGAGCTAAAAGATAAAGAAAAACTATCAGCAAATGATAATATACAAAAACTAGTTCATAATTTAAAAGCTAGAAGAGATAGAACAATGAAACATCTATATAGAAGGGCATATAGACTAAAAAAAGCTTTCCCATCTATTGATACAAAAGAATTTACAGAAATATTAAATAAAAAAATAGAATTTAAACATAAAAAAATGAAAAAAGAAAAAAAGGGTGAATAATATGATTCAAGAAATTTATATTATAGATGATGATGATTCTTCTATTGTAATCTTTAGAGAATTATTTAAAGAAGATAAAGAGTATAAATTTATTAGTGTAAAATCGGAACAAATTGATATTGCATTAAAAAATATTCCATCATTAATCATTATAAATGAAGACGCAATCGATAGAGATGTGGTAGGACTTTGTAAACAAATTAGACGAGATGAAGACAATAAAATTACACCCGTAATTGTTGTATCTTCTAATAGCAATAAAGAACATAGAATGAAAATACTAAGGGAATCTGTAGAATATTATATCAAGAAACCTGTAGATGAGGAATATTTATATTTTACAGTAAAAAATTTAAATCGATTGCTTGCAAATAACAGAAGAGTAAGCCCTTTAACTGGATTACCAGGGAATGTTCAAATACATGCAGAATTAAAAAAGAGAATAGCAAATAATGAGCCATTTTCAGTATTATACTTAGATTTAGATAATTTTAAAGCATATAATGATGTATATGGTTTTGTAAAAGGAGATCAAATCATTGAATTTACAGCAGAGACAATTTTAAAAGGAGTTCATAGTGACCTTACAGAAGAAGCATTTGTAGGACATATTGGAGGAGATGATTTTGTTGCTATCATTCCATCTACAAACTGTGAAAAAATTTGTCAAACTATATTAGCTATGTTTGATAATTCTGTAAAGAAATTCTTTACAGAAAAAGATTTAGAAAAAGGATATATAGAAGTAGAAAACCGAAAAGGAATGATAGAACAATTCCCTTTAACATCACTATCAATAGGTGTGGTAGTGGCTGATACAGGAAGATTCCATAATATACTAGAAATAGGAGAAATAGGAGCACAAGTAAAACATGCAGCTAAATCTGTTATGGGAAGTAGCTATGCAGTAGATAGAAGAAAATAAAATGAGGTGTAGCTAATGAAAATATATAAACAAAGTGAAATAAAGGCAATTGCAAAGCTTCTTAAAGAAGATGGTGTGATTAGTGTGCCTACTGATACCTTATATGGTATATGTGCAAGGGTTCATTCAAGCAAAGCGTATAATAAATTAGTTGATATAAAAGAACGACCTTCTACGAAATCTTTTCCTATTGTCTGTAAAGATATAGAGCAAATGAAAACGGTTGCAATAATAGATAAAAAAATTGAAAAATTGATAAAAGCTTTTATGCCAGGACCTATTACATTAGTCTTAAATAAAAGACCAGAAGCATTTTCATATATAAATAATGCAGGGATAAGAGAAACAAACCAATTGGCTGTGAGAATGGTACCTTCTAATTTCTTAAGAAGATTAATAGAGGAAGTAGGCAGCCCACTATTTTTAACAAGTGCGAATAAGAGCGGAGAAACTCCATGTAAAGACTTAGAAGAAATAGAAAAGATGTGTCCAGCACTTGATGGAATGGTTGAAGGAGAAGTAACGTTTGGAGAAGCCAGTACAATTGTAGATTGTACTTCTAGTGAGATAAAAGTGCAAAGATTAGGACCAATTTCAGAAGAACAAATCATGGAAATATATCATTCAGATGTAAAATAGTTAATTAAAGAAAGATAAAAAATATATAAAAAGTCGTAAAAATGAACAGAGAGAAACTGTTATAAATATAGAAAAAATAAATAAGACAAGACCAATAGGCCTTGTTTTTTTGTTCTAAAAAATTAAAGTTGTAATAAACTAGGGATAATAATGAATCATTAGAGGAGTTTATTATGATGAAAAAACAAATAAAAAGACTAATTATTATATGTATGATACTAACGATTAGCATATCATATGCCATTAGTAAAAAAGAAAAAAGAGATATAGGTGACGCAGTTCAAGTAAGTTCATTACCAGCATCAAATAAAGTCGTTATATTAGATGCAGGACATGGTACACCAGATGAGCGGTGCAGAAAGCAAAAATGGAACGACAGAAGCACAGATTAATCTTAAAATTGTATTAAAGATACAACAGCTTTTAGAACAATCAGGATGCACAGTTATTCTTACAAGATCAGATGAAAATGCGATTTATGATTTAGACGCAAAAACATTAAAACAAAAAAAGGTTTCAGATATTCATAATCGTGTGAAGATTGGAAATGAATCTTCAGCAGATATATTTGTATCTATTCATCTCAATAAAATAAATGAACAACAATATTATGGGTGGCAAACTTTTTTTAATACAAGCAATGAACAAAGTAAAATATTAGCAGAAGAAATACAAAGTAATTTAAATGAAACGATTCAAAAAGAAAATCATAGGATTGCTATGAAACTAAATACGGTATATATTATGAAACATGTAGAAATTCCTATATCAATTGTAGAATGTGGATTCCTTTCTAATCCACAAGAAGAGAAACAATTACAAGAAGAAGAATATCAAAATCGTTTGGCTTGGGGAATTTATAATGGAATTATGTGCTATTTTTTAAATGAAAGCTAAAGCAATAAAAGAAATGTCAAAGACAATGTAATAAATGAAAAAAAAGGACATATATATTAATATCATAAGTGTATAGGAGGCATATATGTTTATCGTATTTCATAAGCAAAAAATATATACATATTGCATATCAATCATAACAGTTGTTTTGTTATTTTGTATAGCAGGTACATTTACAAATAAAAAAGAAACAATTACGACTTCTGCTACTAATGAAAAATATTTACCGATTTATAAAGTACAAACAGAAGAAAACAAAGTAGCATTAACAATGAATTGTGCATGGAATGAAGATGATATTGATAAAATTCTAGAAGTATTAGAACAAAATAATGTAAAAATCACCTTTTTTATGGTAGGAGATTGGATAGAAAAATATCCAGAAGCAGTAAAAAAAATATATGACGCTGGTCATGAAATTGGAACACATAGTGATACACATCCACATGTCAATAATTTGAGTTATGAAGAAAATGTAAAAGAAATAGAAAATAGTAATGATAAAATAGAAAAGATTACAGGAAATAGAACAAACTTATATAGAACGCCATATGGAGAATATAATCAAACGGTGATAAAAGTAGCACAAGATAATGGATATTATACAATACAATGGAGTTTAGATACATTAGATTATACAGGTTTAACTGGTAATGCCATGTGGAATCGAATAAAAGATAAAATTGGTTCAGGAGATATCATATTAATGCATAATGGAACAGAACACACAGCTGATAGTTTAGATGGAATATTGAAAAATATAAAGCAAAAACAATTAGAAGTGGTAAAGATTTCAGAACTGATTTATAAAGAAAATTATACAATTGATGTGAATGGAATACAAAAAAGTAACTAAGTATGTATAAATTTGGAAATAGAGGGAAAAATAAAGATAGTTTTTTTAGGAGACAAAGAAAATGCATTTTATAGGTATCTTTTCAAATCATTCAGAATATGAAATGATAAAACAAAATCTAGCTAAAACAGTAAATAAAAAAGATTTAAAATTAATTCATATCACTTCTAAAAATATAGAAAATATGAGAAATATTGTATTTGAAACAATTGTATTGTGTAATCAAGAAAATATACATGAACGACAAAAAGAAATATTAAATAAACTTTGCAATCATTCTACTTTTATTATTGTTAATGCAGACATATTTTGTAATACAAAAATCATATTCAATAAAAAAACAAACTGTATTAGCTATGGATTGAATCAAAAATCAACGCTAACCATATCTAGTATTCAAGAAGATAAAGCAATTTTATCAATTCAAAGAAATATAAAAAATTTACAAAACCATACAATTGAAATGGGAGAAATTGAAATAGATTTAAAACAATATAAGGTAAATAATATAGAAAACATATTAGCTTTTTTTACAGTTTATTTAATATATAGTTAACAAAAGTACTGAAAAATAAAGGAATTTTACAAAAAAATCACAATTTTAACTTTTTATGTAGACAAAACTAGCAAAATGTTGTATAATAGGTAATGTAGACTAAAAGAGGTAAAAAAATACAATTGATAAAATAAATTTTAAGGAGGAAAATAAATTGGATACAAATTATTTAGAAAACAACTATTTAACATTAGTTGGA
>CALXQV010000063.1 GCA_944390535.1 uncultured Clostridia bacterium
TGTAATTTTATGACAATATATAACATTATATGGTGGTATTTCATATGCACAGATATTGCACAAGTAAAGTAAAAAAATGTTTTGAAATCAACGATTAGCGGGCTTGTACGATTGTCCTGCCCACCAACGACGTTTCTGTTCGAACTAAATTGAACAGATATAATATGAAAATCAATCAGAAATTAAAATCTGGTTGATTTTTTTGTTGTCCCAAAACATTAAATTTATCCAAACATTTCATATATTGAGCCTCATCAAGCTATCATCAAGAATATTACTTTTTTACATTTAATTATTCTAATGATATTTACATTACTAACTTAACTAGAAAAATTAAATTGTCTGAATTAGAAGAATATTTGAAAAACATATAATTGTAAATATTTCACATTTATTAAAATCGTGGTATAATAGTACTCAATCAAATATCTATATCAATTTGGAAAAGTTGTATAGATATATGAGTACTTTGAAGAGATTATATTAACGAAAATTCATCAAATATTAATGAAAATTGAAAAGTTTATAGTTATGAATTATAGAAATACAGGAGGAATATTATGAAATTTGAAATATCTGTGATTGATAATGCTCTAAAATATTATCAAATAGACGATGTTGATTATAGAAATAAATGTTATAAATGTGTTAAAGATGTTAATGAAATAAAAGATTTTAATATTAAAGCAGAAGAAATATATAATATATTATATACTGATAAATCATTTAAGATTGATACTCTTTGGAAAAGACAAAGCATGATTGATCTTTTTGGTGAACAATATAATCCTTATATAACAAACATATTGGTATTATTGGGGTATGAAATACATTGTAAAAATATGAAAATTAAAAACTATGAAAATGAGAAAAAGGAATTATATAAACAAAGAGTTAAAGAAGTATTAACGAATGATATTTTTGCTAGAAAATTACACGGAATTAGAATTTCACAAATGATTTGGGCAGCATATTTTATTAATGCAAAATTAATAGAAGTGGGAAGATTACAATATGAGAGATGTGAAAATCATATTAAAATACATATACCATCTGGTGAAAACTTAGAAATAGAAAAGGTATTACAATCAATTAAAGATTCGAAACAAGAAATTGAAAAATATTTTAATAAAAGAAATCCAGAATATAGATGTGATTCTTGGCTATTGAGTAATCAAATAAATGCTATTATAGATAAAAACTCAAATATTGCAAAGTTTTATAATTTATTTGAAGTAAAAGATGGACTAGATGCAACTAAAGATATATTAAATTTTGTTTTTAATGTACAAAAATGCAGTAATTATAATGATTTAGTAGAAAATACTTCTTTACAAAAATTATTAAAACAGCAATTACTTAAAAATAAAGAAATCAAAATAGGATGTGGAAAATTGAAGATATAAAGCATATAGATGAAAATGGTATTGAATTTTGGTATGCAAATGTTTAATGCAATTGATCAATTATTATCATTAATAAAGTTTTAAAAATACTTAAATATTATTTAAATTTTTTTTGCAAAATCTAAAAAATATGTTAAATTAAAAACATAGTAAGAGACAAAAAACACCGATGTGGGTATACATTTATTTTAACTATTACTATAACTAATTTTGGAACGGATAATACGGTACTTTTAGGCAAGGTTTTTTTCGCATACGTCCTTCGCTAACGCACCATAAAATACAAGAAACCTTGTATTTTATTTTTTACGCACAATACAAACAAATATTTTAAAACAGCTTAAATATAGTGATTAAAGATTTTGAACATAGTTCTTCTGAAATAAGAAAAAAATCGTTAATTAAAATATTAACTAGAGTTAAAAGATAAAGTAAATATTGCGAAAAGGATAAGAATGTAATATAATGAAAAACAAAGAAAAGTAAAAGGTGAAAGATATGAAACAGAAAATAAAATATATAGTAGCAATTTTTATTTTTAGTATTATCATCATGCTAATAGATATGCATAATGGATATATTAAAGGACATGATACAGACTTTCATTTATCAACCATAACTGCTATTGTGGAGCAATTATCATGGGACAATCTAACAGTGCAAGAACCATTAAAATATATAGGAAATGATTTAGGGTATGGAACAAGATTCTTTTATCCACCAATTCCTCATTTAACAGCAGCCTATATTACAAAAGTATTAGATATTTTTCATATTGGTAATGTAGCTGTTGGAATGAGAATCACACAATGGTTAACTTTTTTTATATCAGGAGTCACGTTTTATCTATTAGCACAGAAGATTTTGAAAAGTAAAAAAATTGCTATGTTAGGGTCTCTGTTTTATATGACAGCACCTTATCATTTAGCAGAAATATTTGTGAGAGATGCTTTTTCGGAAATGTTTATTCCAGTAGCAATTCCACTAATTGTGTTAGGACTATTTTATCTGTTAGAAAAAAGGTATCAATTATTTTTTCTCTGTTTTGTAGGAGGATATACAATAGCCATTTATTCACATTTAGCAATGACTGTTTATTTTACATTAATGCTTTTAGTAACTTTTTTCATTGTATATTTTAAGCAAATATTTAATAAAAAAAATATCTTATATCTAGCAATAGCTTCAGGACTTACCCTTTTATTAACAGCTTCATTTTGGATGCCAATGCTAGAGATAAAATTAAAAGGAAGTTATGGTATATTTATGCCATATTATATGACAGGAAAAGGGGGATTAAAGTACAGTACAATTTCTATAAAAGAATTATTTACCTTTTTTAGAGAAATCGATTTTCATTTTATAAGATATAATCTTCAGCTATTTGTAATGATTCTATTTTTTATAAGTATTATTTTCATCATTAAGAAAAAACTATGGAAAGAAAAAAAGTGGATATTTTTAATAACATTCACAATTTTATCGACAATTATGGTAACAGATTTATTTCCATGGTATTATACACCAGATATTTTGCAGACTTTACAATTTCCCTGGAGATTAGTTATATATATTTCATTTGGAGCTATTTTGATAGCAGGTGTTTGTTTAAAACAAATAGAAAATAAAACATATTTCAAAATCATTAGCTGTGGATTGCTCATATTAACTGCTTTGGGAACCTGTATATATATTGACCATTTGGAAGAGCCACAAATTGATATAACCAATATCAATAATGAAAAATGTATGGGAAATGAAAAAGAATATCTACCAGAAAAGGCAATTAAGCATTTAGAATATTTTAATAATAGAAATAAAGATATTCTTATAGAAAGTGGAAAAGGAGAGATTACAAAAATCTTAGACGATGTACCAAATTTAACCTTTGAAATCAATACTTCAGAAGCGATACTAGTAGAGTTACCAAGAATTTATTATATGGGATACCAACTAGAAGGAAATGGGAAGAAAATAGAATTAACAGAAAGTGAAAATGGATTTTTACAAGCAACTATTCAGGAAAGTGGAACCTACATGTTGACATATGAAAAAACAATGATAATGAAAATTGCTAACCTAATTAGTTTAGGAACAGGTATTATATGTATGATATTACTTTTTAAGGGAAAAAGAAAGATATATTTGTTAGAAAGACACACGTATAAAGATAAAATAGAATAAAAAAGGACACAATAAATGTGCCTTAATAAGAATATAGAACGTCTTCAATAATATCAGCAATTTCAGAAACAGAGTGATCTGCCTGAATTAAAAAATTAGGATGTCCTTTAAATTCTCCATTATAAATAGAAATTGTGATTTGTCCAGTAACATTTCCAACCACTCTACTATCTTTATCATGTAATTTTACAACATTCATGGATTTACCCCCTTTTCTTTAGTTAACGCATCCAATTATAACAAAGAAAAATATAAAAATATGTCGAAACCTGTCAGGAATTCAAAAAATATAAAAAATATGCTAAAAGAGAATATTTTAAGCAGTATAAATCAGAAATTAGGAGAAGGATGTCAATGAAAAAATTGATTATCATAATGATTATATTATTAATCATATTTATAGGAATGTATATATATAAACAAAATAAAATCATAACGAATCAAGCATCAGAAGTATCAGTTGATGAAATTACGCAAATTGAAACCTATTTACAAAAAATATATATGTGGAGAGAAATTACAGGACAAGCCTTACCTGCATTTGACAGTATTAATAATGCACCAGATGTGTGGCTATGGGAAGTGGTTAAGAAAAACTTAGAAGAATATGAATTGTCTTACGAACAGTTAGAGAATAAGAAAAAAGAGATATTTGGAGAAGATTTACAAAAAGTATTTCCTAGAGAAGGATACGAATTTATGGAATATGATGAAGAAACAGATAGCTATTATGCAATAGGAAGTGGATTAGATAATCAAGAAGATGTGTTTCTATTAGATAAAATAGAAAAGAAAAACAATGGATATGTAGTGCAAATTGTAGAATACTTAGAAGATTATTCACAAGGGTATGAAACAACAGATGACGAATACAACATTCAAATAACCAATTTAAATGATGAGGTAGTTGGAGAAGTGAAACATACAGAATCAGAAACGAATATTCAACAATTTGTAAAAGATAATATAGAGCAATTTACTAAAAAAGAAGTAAATTTGCAAAAAGATGAAAATGGGAATTTATATGTAACAAGTGTACAAAAGATATAATTAGAAAATGTGATAACATAGAGGAAGAAGTTTGAAAAACTAGATGTATGTTTTAAAAAGGAAAGAGATAAATAATGGATCTAACAAAATGTGAAATATGTCCACATCATTGTGGAGTGAATCGAACACAAAATGAAATCGGAAGGTGCAAAAGTACAGATAAAGTAAAAATAGGATTATATTCCATACATCATTTTGAAGAACCTTGTATCAGTGGAGAAAATGGTTCAGGTACAATATTTTTTTCAAATTGTAATTTGAATTGTATATACTGTCAAAATTATGAAATTAGTCAACAAGGAAAAGGAAAAGAAATTTCAATAGAAAAATTGGCTGATATATTGATAGAACAACAAAATAAACATGCGGAAAATATTAATTTAGTTACCCCTACTAGTTATGTGCTTCAAATTATAGAAGCAATTAAAATGGCAAGAAAAAAAGGATTACAAATTCCTATTATCTATAATACAAATGGATATGAAAATATAGAGACCTTAAAATTATTAGAAGGATATATTGATGTATATTTACCAGACTTAAAATATTATGATAATAAAATGGGGAAAACATATTCAAAAGTCAATCATTATTTTGAAATTGCAACAAAAGCAATACAAGAAATGTATAGGCAAGTAGGGAGTCCCAAATTAGATGAAAGAGGCATGATACAAAAAGGGTTAATGATAAGACATCTAGTCTTACCAAATCATATAGAAAATAGTAAAAAGATTTTAAAATGGTTGAAGGAAAACTTAGATGAAAATGTGTATATCAATATTATGGCACAATATTTTCCTACATATAAAGCAAAGGAAACAGAAAAGTTAAATAGAAAATTGACAGAACAAGAATACCAGGAAATAGAGGAATATGTGTATCAATTACATATTAAAAATGGATATATGCAAGAATTGGGAGAGCATGAAGAAGAATATGTTCCTAGATGGGATATATAGAAAAGAGGAAACAGGAATGAATATACAAGAATATATACAAAATTTGCCAAATGGAAAAGCAGATAATCAGTCTGTGAAAAAGATGAAATATGTAATGAAGAAATTAGGAAATCCACAAAATACATTAAAATATGTACATATAACAGGAACAAATGGAAAGGGAAGTATTGTTGAGATGCTAAATCATGTTCTCATAAATAGCCATTTAAAAGTTGGAAAATTTATTTCACCACATTTGCTTTCCTATAACGAAAGAATTAGTATCAATGGAAAACATATTGCGGATGAAGAAATTGAACAACTTTATGAACAAATTCAACCAATCATAGAAAAAGAAAATATAGAGGTGAGCTTTTTTGAATTTTTCACAATGATTGCATTTTTGTATTTTTATCAGCAAAAAGTAGATATTGTTTTATTAGAAGTAGGAGTTGGTGGATTATTTGACAGTACAAATATTATCCACCCAATGATTTCTGTTATTAGTTCGATTGGATATGACCATATACAGATTCTAGGAAATACATTAGAAAAAATTACAGAGCAAAAGGCGGGGATTATCAAGGAACATTCTGATACTGTATATATGGAACAAGAGCCAGAGGTAGATAGTATCATACAGAAAACTTGCCAGGAGAAACATAATACATTACATATGGTAAAACCATCAGAAGTAAATCATGTAAGATTTGAAAAAGATAGATGTATATTTGATTACAAGCAATATCATGATGTAGAAATGAATTTAAAAGGAAAGAGACAAGCACAAAATGCCAGTTTAGTATTAGAATGTTGCGAAATATTAAACAAAAAAGGATATGATATTTCAGAGGAAACGATTAGAGAAGGATTAAAAACGGTAATTCATAGAGGAAGGTTTGAGGTAATCCATCAAAATCCAACAATAATTTTTGATGGAGGACACAATGAAGAAGCTATACAAAATTTAAAAGAAACGATTGCGGTTTGTTATAAAGAAGCGAAGAAGATTTATGTGATTTCTGTGCTAAAATCAAAGGATTATCAAAAAATAATAGACAATCTGCTAGAAGAACATAGTATCTATATTTTCACAAATGGAAATAACTCTAAAAGATACACAGATTGTCATATTATGTATCAGTATGCAAAACAAAAAAATGATAGCATAGAAATGTATGAAATGGAATTAGAAAATGCAATACAATTTTGCAGGGAAAAGATAGAATATGTTTCTTTTATCATTGGCTCTTTTTATATTTATCAGGATGTTAAAACCGATTTAAATGGTATAGAGTAAATAAAAATACTTAAGTTAAAATATTAACCTATTTGACTCTCGGGTCTTTTTCCTTTTTATGGTTAAATTTATAAAAAAGATTTATCCTACAAAATATTTTAAAAAACTTGTAAAAAAATATAAAGTTTGATATATTGAAAAAAATAAAATTGGAGGTAAAAATAAAATGAGAATTGTAGAACCATGGATAAAAGTAGAAAAAATTGATGGGAAGAAAATAATGAAAAGAATAGAGAGAGCATGTAGAACTTGTTATCGTTCAGAAGGAAAAATTACAGAGGACAGCTACAAAAAATTATTAACAAATTGCATTACAAGAGGACATGAATCTGTATTAGAACATGAGAAAGTAACAGTAAGAATTTATAGTGATGTAGGTTCATATAAAGACTTAACAAGACATAGATTTGCGAGTTTTTCAGTAGAATCAACAAGATATTGTAGCTATGATAAGGATAAATACGGAAATGAAGTTGCATTTATGAATCCTATTTATATGGAAGACAAAGAAATGTATGAAATATGGAAAAAAACAATGCAAGAAATTGAAAATGGATACATTAAAATGAAACAACTAGGAGCTACGACAGATATGTGTAGAGAGATATTGCCACATTCAACAGCAGCAGAATATGCAATGACAGCAAATATAAGAGAGTGGAAGCATATTCTTAAATTGAGAACAACAAAACATGTGCATCCATCTATTAGACAGGTTTTAATTCCTTTGCTAAAATACTTTAAAGAGGAAATGCCAGAAATATTTGATGATGTAGAATATGATGAAGACTTCAAACCAGAATATTATGCAAAACTATCGGTAGAAGAAGAGGTATAAATTACTATGATTGATTTACATATACATAGTACATATTCTGATGGTAGTTATTCCATACAAGAAATTTTACAGGAGTCTCAGAATAAAGGTTTGGAATATATATCAATTACAGATCATGATTGTGTAAATGCATATAAAGAATTAGAGAGAATAAACATAAAAAAATACTATACAGGAAATATTATAGTAGGATGTGAATTTAAATGTTATCTTGAGGAATTTAATATACCAATTGAAATTCTAGGATATGGATTTGATAAAAAAATCATTGAAGAATATTTTGAAAATAATGATATCCAAGAAGTGCAAAAAAGTTATCTAGAATATTTAAAAAAACAAGGAATAAAAATAGGATTAATTTTTGACAAGAATTTAAAATTAAAAAATAATCATAGTTATGCATCTGCAATTTTTGAAGAAGAATTATTAAAACATGATGAAAATAGAGATATAATGAGAAAACATCATGTTTCGTTACAACCCAATTTTTATAGAGCAGAGCAATGCAATAAAAATAGCATATTTTATATAGATGAAAATAAAGACTTTATAAAATTAGAAGGAATATTAGAAAAAATTCATCAAGCAAAAGGTCTAGCATTTTTAGCACACCCATATATATATCCGGTTGATAATATAGAAGAAATGGTAGAATATATAGCTAAAAAATATCCACTTGATGGTATAGAATGTTATTATTCTACTTTTACAGAACAGCAAAAACAAACAATGATACATTATACACAAAAATATGATATGTATATATCAGGAGGATCTGATTTTCATGGAGCTTTTAAACCAGATATACAAATAGGTAAAGGAAAGGGAACTTTGCAAGTACCAAAACAAGTGATATTAAACTGGATAAATAAAATTAATATTCTTTAGTAAAAATAAGATAAAAGAGAAAAAAATAAAGGGATATAAATTAAGATGTTAAGTATTATTGTAGCAAAAGCAAAAAATAATGCGATTGGAAAAGACAATCAATTATTGTGGCATTTATCTGATGATTTAAAAAGATTTAAAAGATTAACCACAGGACATACCATTATTATGGGAAGGAAAACATTTGAATCTTTAGGAAAAGTTCTTCCAAATAGAAAACATATTGTATTTACACAAAATCCAGATTTTAAAGTCAATGATGAAAATGTAGAAGTAGTACATTCTATGTTACAAATTCAAGAATATATAGAAAATGAAGAAGAGGCATTTGTCATTGGAGGAGCTTTAATATATAATTTATTAATGCCATATGTGAAAAAAATGTATGTAACAGAAATCGATAAAGAATTTGATGGAGATGCTTTCTTTCCAAGAATAGATAAAGAAAAATGGGAAGAGATCGGTAGAGAAAAAGGTCCAGAAGATAAAGAAAATGACTTTGTTTATGAATATGTAACATATGAGAAGAAATAAAAAAGGGAAATTGGGGACGGACTCATTTTTCCCTTTTTTATGTAAAAATATTATAAATTTTTCATTTTGATTCTTCTGATAAAAAAATAGGTTTTGGTTACACTAATCAAGAAAGGATGATTTAGATGTTTAAACCAAAAGCTATTTTTTTTGAACCAGATATTGTGCATTACGAATTAGGAAAAGAACTGATGGAGAAATATAAAGAAGTACCAAAGGTAGAAATAGAAAATCACAATAATATAGAAGAAATGCGTAAAAAGTCTAATAAAGAATTTATGGATATGAAGCGTAATTTAATCATTGGTGTTAGAAAAACGCATAAATTTGTTCCAAACCATAAAACTTCTGATTTTTTAGTTCCTTATACTTCCTCAGGATGTACAGCTGCTTGTATGTATTGTTATCTAGTATGTAATTATAATAAATGTGCGTATTTGCGTTTGTTTGTCAATAGAGAAAAGATGTTAGAAAAAATCATAAAAACAAGTGAAACTTCAGAAAAGGAACTAACCTTTGAAATTGGTAGTAATAGTGACTTAATATTGGAAAACACAATTACCAATAATTTGGTTTGGACAATTGAAAATTTTAAAAACACGAAAAAAGGATATTTAACATTACCAACAAAATTTTCCATGGTAGATAGTATATTAGATTTAGAGCATAAAGGAAAAGTCATTATTAGAATGAGTGTTAATCCAAAAGAAATCATTAACCGTGTAGAATTTGGAACTTCAAGATTAGAAGATAGAATAGAAGCTATTAATAAACTAAGTGAAGCAGGATATAAAGTGGGAATATTAATTGCACCTGTGATTATGGTAGAGAATTGGAAAAATTTGTACAAAGAATTAATTGTAGAGTTAGATAGGAAATTATCTAAGAAAGCTAAAGAGCAAGTGTTTTTCGAAATTATCTTTATGACATATAGTTTTGTGCATACAAAAATTAATGAAGAGGCCTTTCCAAATGCGATACAAATTTATGACAAAGAAAAAATGCAAGGAAGAGGAAAAGGAAAGTATATGTATAAAGCAAATTTAAGAGAAGATGGAAAGAAATTTTTTATAGAAGAAATGAATAAATATTTTAAAAATAATTCAATAGAATATATCGTATAACAAATAAAAGTGAACTGATAGATGAGTCTCAAGTTCACTTAAAATTTACATATAAAATGGAAAAAATTTCTTCTACTTTTTATTATCATATGATATAATGTCATTAGAAAAATGAAACAGGCAAATCTGATTTTTATGAAATTTCATATAGTATCTGCTATTTAATAGAAAATGATGATTAGATGCAAAATCTCTTAGAGAAGGGAGAAAAAGATATGGCATATATAGAATTTAAAGATGTTTGTAAAGAATATAAAATGGGAGAAATTACGATAAAAGCATTAAACAAGACAAATTTTTCAATAGAAAAAGGAGAGCTAGTAGTTGTTGTTGGACCATCAGGAGCGGGAAAGACAACAGCATTAAATATATTAGGAGGAATGGATAGTGTTACCTCTGGAGATGTCATTGTAGATGGAAAAAATGTTGCACAGCTAAAAAATAAAGCATTAATCAAATATAGAAGAGAAGACATAGGATTTGTATTTCAATTTTATAACTTGGTACAAAACTTGACTGCAATAGAAAATGTAGAATTAGCAACACAAATTTGTAAAGATTCATTAAGTCCAGAAGAAGTCATGGAAAAAGTAGGATTGGCAGACAGGAAAAAGAATTTTCCATCGCAATTATCAGGAGGAGAACAACAAAGAGTTGCCATAGCAAGAGCCATTGCCAAAAATCCTAAATTATTATTATGTGATGAACCAACAGGTGCTTTAGACTATAAAACAGGAAAACAAATTTTAAAACTATTACAAGATACAGCAAGAAAAGAAAATATGACAGTCATTATCATAACACATAATGCAGCAATTGCACAAATGGCAGATAAAATCATTCGATTTAAAAATGGAACAGCAGAAAGCATAGAAAATAATCAAAATCCAATTCCAGTAGAAAATATCGAATGGTAAATGTGAACTTGGTGAACTTTGGGGACAGTCCTTAAAGTTCATTTAGATAAACTTTAAGGACTGTCCCCAAAGTTCACCCAAGTTCACCCAAAGTTCAAAAAATAGCCTTGGGAGGTGATGTGTGTGAAAGTAAAAAAAGCATTAATAAAAGATATTTTCAAAGAAATTAAGAAATCCTATAAACGATTTATTTCCATTTTATTAATGGCATTATTAGGTGTAGGATTTTTTGCAGGGCTTAGAGCTTCTTCACCAGATATGGTTGAGTCTATTGATACATATTATAAAAACCAAAATGTGTATGACATACAAGTCATGTCAACACTGGGATTAACCAATCAAGATATAGAGGCATTATCCAATATAGAAAACGTTGAAAATGTATATGGTACATATAGCCGAGATGGCTTAATAAAGGTAGAAGATAAAGAAATTGTTTCAAAGATTTTGTGTATAGATGATGTCAATAAACCTGTTTTAGTAGAAGGAAATATGCCAGAAAATATAGATGAATGTGTAGTAGAAAAAAGTTTTTTAGAAGGAGCAAATAAAAAAATAGGAGATACAATTGAAATTGAACCAGAAAAAACAGAAAGTACAGGAACAACAGAGGGAGAAGAAACAGAATATTTAAAAAATAAAACATTAAAAATTGTAGGAGTGGCAGAAAGTCCTTTATACATATCAAGAGAAAGAGGAAATTCTAAGTTAGGAACAGGCGTTATTAATTATTATATCTATGTAAACCGAGAAAATATCCATTCAGAAGTATACACAGAAATCTATATAACATTAGAAAATCGTGAGAAATATCAAACAGGAAGTAACAAATACGAAACATATGTAGAAGAGACAAAGAATAAAATAGAGGAAATAAAAGAAGAAAGAGAAAATGCAAGATATCAAGAATTAATTGATGAAGCGAATGAAGAAATCACAAAAGCAGAAGAAGAATTTAATGTTGAAAAGCAAAATGGTGAAACACAGTTACAAGAAGCTGAAAATAAGATTAATGAAGGAAAAGCACAGATAGAAACAGGAGAAGCAGAAATTAATCGTAATGAAAGAAAAGCAAATGAGCAATTTGAAAATGCAGAGGCACAGATAGAATCAGCAAAGTTGGAGATAGCACAAAATGCTCTTCGATTAAATAATGAAAAAATAGAAGCAGAAAAAGGATTTCAAGAGGCAGAAAATCAAAAAGCTGGATTACAAAGCACATTGGATAATATTAACAATGCCATTAAAATCACAAATAATTCGATAGCAGAAAAACAAGCAGAACTAGAAATAGCAGAAACGGAAGAAGAAAAGACAGTTATTAAGCAAGAAATTGCAAATTTGCAAGCAACAAGACAGGTGTATGAAACAAATAGGCAAACTGTACAAGCAGGAATCGCACAAATTAATAACCAAATTGCTAGTGGAAGACAAGAATTGCAAAATGCAGAGGCACAGATTCAGACAGCAAAAAATGAATTGCAAAAACAAGAAGCCACATTAAAGCAAACAAAAAATACAAGTTATGCACAAATTACTAAGGCTAAAAAAGAATTAGAAGATTCAAAACAAGAAATCGCAGAGGCAGAAGCAGAATTAGAAAAAGCGAGAGCAGAATTTGATAGCAAGATAGAGGAAGCAGAAGGAAAATTAATTGATGCAAAAGAAAAGGTTTCAGAGATAGAAAGAGCAGAATGGTATATTTTAGATAGAGAGCAGAATGTAGGATATAGTAGCTATATGCAAGATACAGAAAGTATAGAAAATATAAGTGTGGTATTTCCGATTGTATTTTTTGCAATTGCTGCTTTAGTTTCTTTAACTTCTATGACTAGGATGGTAGAAGAGGAAAGACAAGAAATAGGAACCTTGAAAGCATTGGGATATAATAAATTTCATATTATGTTAAAATATCTCATTTATTCTAGTTTAGCTTGTATCATTGGTGGTGTGATTGGAATGAATATTGGATTCCAATTGTTGCCTAGAATTGTATGGGATATGTATGAAATGATGTATACCCTTCCAGAATTTATTGTAGCTTTCAATCATCAATATTCTTCAACAGGATTAGGGTTAATCTATATTTGTATTGTAGGAGCAACGCTATATACTATCTTAAAGGAAGTAAAAGAGACACCAGCAACATTATTGAGACCAAAAGCACCAAAATATGGAAAAAGAGTGTTGCTAGAAAGAGTTGGTTTTATCTGGAAACGTCTGAAATTCTCACATAAAGTAACTGTAAGGAATATTTTTCGATATAAAAAGAGATTTTTAATGACCATTATTGGTATTATGGGATGTACTTCTTTAATATTAGCAGGATTTGGATTAAAAGATTCTATATCATCTATCTTACCAAATCAATATGAAGATATATGTCATTATGATATGCTAGTTAGTTTAAAAACATCGTTAACAGTAGAACAAAAAGAGCGTTACATAGAGGAATTAAAACAAAAAGATGGATTACAAGAAGTAGTACAAACTTACATGGAATCTGGAACGACTGTGAAAGGTGATAATAGTGAAAATCTTCAGATTGTTGTTCCAAACAATCATGAAGAATTTGATAAAGTGATAACATTAAGAGATGTGAAAACAGAAGAACCATTTACATTATCAGAGGAAGGAATTATTATAACAGACAAGTTAGCAGAGTTGACAAATACAAAAGTGGGAGAGAATATAACAGTAACAAACGCTGCAGATATAGAAAAGGAAATGAAGGTTGTAGGAATAACAGAAAACTACATTAGTCATTATGTGTATATGTCAAAAGAATTATATCAACAAACATTTGGAGAAACATATCATACAAATGTATTATTAGTTCAAGACAATCAATTAAATGAGGAGCAAGAAAAAACAATCATGCAAGAAATGGTAGCACAAAATGAAGTATCAACTGTTACCTTAACAACAACAACCATGAAAACATTAGATGATACCATGAGTTCTCTCAATTATGTTGTTGTCATTTTGATTGTATCGGCAGGATTATTGGCATTTGTTGTATTGTATAATTTATCAAATATTAATATTGGCGAAAGAATTAGAGAATTAGCAACAATAAAGGTCCTAGGATTTTATGATAGAGAAGTATATGATTACATCACAAGAGAGACCATTTTGTTAACAATCATTGGAATTTTATTAGGTTTAGTAGCAGGATATTTCTTAAATTTCTATATCTTAGGAACTTGTGAAATTAATATTTTGCGATTTGAAAAGATTGTTCATCCAGTTAGTTATTTTTATGCAGCGGGAATTACACTTGTATTTTCAATTATTGTTAATATTGTTACATATTTTGCGTTAAAGAAAATTGATATGATAGGAAGTTTAAAAAGTGTAGAATAGTAAGATATATAAGAGAAAGAAGAGGATAAATATGCAACTTCAGAAAATACGATTGCATCAAAAAGATTATTTGATAAATGTGGGATTCACTACAAAAAGATAGATTTGGAAACCGAAAAAAACATTGTAATTGAATTAAAATAAAAATGTTGATATTCTGCATCTATGGTAAAGTATAGAGTATATTTTTCGTTATTCTATTGATACAGAATATTCGAAAGTAGTATTTATTACAGCTTTTCTTATTTTTTATTTGTAATCATATTTGACAATTACACTTTTTAGTAGTAAAATAAAAATAGGAAATGAAGAGACCACAAAGTAGTTTGCCAGTTATTGTGAAAAACACATCTAACCGTCAAGTAACAGATGTGTTTTTTATTTGTCTATTTGCTTAAAAATATTATGAATATAATTAAGGCAAATACTATAATAGTTTCGACAATTAAAGCAAATAAAAATAAATATATTATTTCTAATAAAACTGTTTCTATCATAGCACCACCTCCATTCTAAAGGACATACGCCTTTGTATGTAAGTGGCAAACCACATCTGCTTATAACGCTACCAAATTGCAAAGCAATTTTTGGATTATTCATGTAAGCATTATATCATGATATTCTCATTTCCTATAAATAATACTATACAGCATTTATTTACAAAAAACAAGTAAATGTAATAAAGTATTAAAATATTTTTATAATAATGATTATTAATTTTTTATAATTTAATTTAATTATTTTTAATTAGACACTGAACTGTAACTGATTAACACAAAAAATGTGAAACAAAATGGAAAAAAGGTTTCACATTTTTTGTGTTTTATGATATGATATGCACAAAGTAATACATTACGATGAAAGGGATGAAAAAACAAATGGGAAATATCGTTTTATTAGATGAACTCACAATCAATAAAATTGCAGCTGGCGAAGTTATTGAAAGACCAGCATCTGTTATCAAAGAGATGGTAGAAAATTCAATTGATGCAGGAGCAACCAATATAACAGTAGAGATTAAAAATGGAGGAATTTCTTACATAAAAGTCAGTGATAATGGAAAAGGAATTGCACAAGATGACTTAGAAATTGCTTTTGAAAGACATGCAACTAGTAAAATAAGAAGTGCAGATGATTTAGATACAGTTACCTCTATTGGATTTAGAGGAGAAGCATTGGCAAGTATTGCAGCAATTGCTAATGTAGAAATGGTTTCAAAAACACAAGAACAAGAAATTGGATATAGAGTGGTTGTAGAAGCAGGAAATGTTTTAGAAAAAGAAGAGGCAGGTTGTAAAACTGGGACAACCATTACAGTGAGAAACCTGTTTTTCAATACACCAGTTAGATACAAATTTTTAAAAAAAGATTATACAGAATCAGGATATATTGAAGATGTTATCACAAGAATTGCATTGGTAAATCCTAATATTGCTATCAAATTGATTAATACAGGAAAAACGGTTATTCAAACAAATGGTAGTGGAGATATCAAAAGTGTTATTTATAGCATTTATGGAAAAGATATTGCCAATGGGATTATGGAGGTTTCATATAAATATGAAGATATTGAGATAATAGGTGTTGTTGGAAAACCTGAAATTGCAAGGTCAAATCGCTCTAATCAACTATTTTTTGTCAATCAACGATATATTAAAGATAAAACACTAACAGCAGCAACAGAACAAGCATATAAAGGATTAATTCCAATCGGAAAATTTGGATTTGTCATATTGAATATCAAGATGAATCCAGCCAAAGTAGATGTTAACGTACATCCAGCAAAATTAGAAGTTAGGTTTGAAGAAGAAAATAAAATATTTCAAGCAATTTATCATGGGATAAAAGATACATTATTAAAAACAGAATTGGTGGCCAATTCAGAAAAAGCATTACATGAAGAAAAAATGGAAACAGCAAGAGAATTAACGTTTGAAGAGAGGCTAAAAAATTTAAAAGAAGAAAAGCAACAAAGACAAGAAATGGGGGGACTATTTTCTTTTAGAAAACAACGTGAGAAACAAATAGAAAGTTATACAGATGAAGAAAGCAAAATTAAGACAAATGTGATGGAAGAGGAGAATAACCATTCTAATTTAGCAAATCATAACGTGATAGAAGAAGTTTATCATGCGAAAAAAGATACAGAAAACAAAATAAAAGTAGGAGAGCCAATTGATACTTCTGATATATTAACACAATTAAAGCAGATGAAGGAAAATTTAGAAAAAGAACTTAAAGAAAAGAATATGAGTACACCTGTGGTGCTAACTGAAGAAAATACATATACCCAAACAAAAGAAAGCAACAATGAGGGAGAAACATTAGAAGAAGAAAAAGAAGTATATAACATAAAAGAACAGGAAGAAAAAGCAGATTCTCAAAATGAAATAAACGAAAATATAGATGAATCAAAAATAGAAGCTGAAGATATTACAAATGAAAGCATCGTACAAGAAACAGAAAATCATAGTGAAAATGCAGAAAGAAATTCAAATCATGCACAGCTAGAGGAAAAACAATCCACAATTAGTGAACAGACAGAGGATAATACAAATGAAATAATTGAAAATATAGAAAATCCAGAAATACAGCAAGAATTTAAAGAAATCAAAGAAAAGATGGAACAGTTAAATGATAATCCTCAAGTAGTAACAGATAATTTTAACGAGATGTATGCAAAATTATTTGGAAGATTACCAATGCAAGAGGAAGAAAAAAACGTAGTAGAAAATAAAGAAGAAAACGATATTCAAATATTGCAAGACAATGTATCTGTATTTGAAGGAATAGAAGAATATCAAAAACCAACTTATAAATTTATTGGAATTGTTTTTAAAACATATATCATTATAGAAATTGGACAAGAAATGTATATTTTAGATCAGCATGCGGCACATGAAAGAATTATGTATGAAAAGGTAAAGGAAAATTATTATAGTGAATCAAGCAAAGATTCTCAAATGTTATTACTACCAGATGTGATTACATTAACACATAAAGAGATGGAAATTGCAAAAGAAAATATGGAAATGTTTAGAAAAGCAGGATTTACCTTAGAAGAATTTGGAGAAAATACATTAAAATTAACAGGTGTTCCAACTGTTTGCATTGATTTAGATACGAAAGAACTATTTTTAGAAACATTAGATGAAATTAATACAGTAGCAAGAACAGCTAAACAAGAAAAAGAAGAAAAATTCATAGCAACAGTTGCATGTAAGGCAGCAGTAAAAGCCAATATGGCATTGGATGTAAAAGAAGTAGAAAGTCTAATGGACAAATTATTATCTCTACCAAATCCATTTACCTGCCCACATGGTAGACCAACAGCTATTAAAATGACAAAATATGATATTGAAAGAAAATTTGCTAGAAAATAAGAAAAGGATGTTTCCGTGTAAGAAAGTATATATTAGAGAAAACTAAGATAGGAGAACAAAATGACACTAATTTCAATAGGAATCATGTTAATATTTATAATCAGCATGATATGGACATGGCATAACTTAGGACATATAGAAAAACCAAAGAAGATACTATTTATTATTATTGGCTGGGGAATTATCTATCTATTAACCATATGCTTATATCACTTTGCAAGCCCAGACGTAATTTACCCAAGTGAAGAGATGCAAAAAACAGTTTCTGGTACATTGGTATCTATTTTTACAGGATTAAATGGATTGATATTTCTACCATTTGTTGCGAATTTAACAGATAAAGTATTAGAAGAAGAAATAGAAAAGTCACAGGTAAAACGAAAAATAGTTATCATACTAATCATATTTGTGGTGTGTATATTTGTAGAAAAAGGATATATGGAAAGTACACAAGAAGGAATTATGAATATATATAATGAGGTGCAAAATGCAGAAAAATAAAGTAATTGTTATATGTGGCCCAACAGCTTCAGGAAAAACAGCATTATCTATTGCATTAGCAAAAAAAATAAATGGTGAAATCATATCTTGTGATTCTATGCAAATTTATCGAGATATGGATATTGGAACAGCAAAACCGACACTTGATGAAATGCAAGGGATTAAACATTATTTAATAGATTGTGTATCGCCAAAAGAGAGATATAGTGTAGCTGATTATAAAATAGAGGCAAAAAAAGCAATAAAAGAAATTATTAAAAAAGGGAAAATGCCGATTATCGTTGGTGGTACAGGATTATACTTAGATAGTTTGATTTATGAAATTGATTACCAAGATATCGAATTTGATGAGGCATATAGGAAAGAACTAGAAAAAGAAGTAGAAGAAAATGGATTAGAGAGTTTGTATGAAAAAGCAAAACAGATTGATGCAAAGGCCATAGAGAAAATTAGTAAAAATGATAAAAAAAGAATACTAAGAATCTTAGAAATTTATCATGCGACAGGAAAAAATAAAACAGAACAAGAAATAGAATCTAGAAAAAGAGAAGTAGAATATGATTATAAAGTGTATGCATTAAATTGGGATAGAGAAAAATTATATGAGAGAATTAATAAGAGAGTAGATATCATGATAGAACAAGGACTAATCGAAGAGGTAAAACAGATTCTAAATAAGTATGACACTTTTCCAACTGCAATGCAGGGACTTGGGTATAAAGAGGTTGTGGAATATTTAGAAGGAAATTTAAGCAAAGAAGAGATGATTGAAAAAATAAAAATGGAAACAAGAAGATATGCAAAAAGACAATTAACATGGTTTAGGAAAAATAAACAAACGATATGGCTAAATGCAGAAGACAGTATACAAAACAATATCAATATGATTCTAAAAGATATATAATACCAAAAGAAAAACACCTTGATGAAAGGAATGAGAATAAAATTGAAATCACAAGAAAAAGAAATGTTAGAAGAGATTCCAAGGGAAAAAATGAAGACAAAAAGAAAAAAGAAATTTAATAAGAAAATGATGATTTATTGTGCTATTTTTTTGGTAGTCATATATCTGATTTATACAATTTATCTATTAATGAAACAACCAACAGATATATTTACTTTGGAAGAAGGCACGTTATATTCAGAAGAAACAGATATTGGGTATGTCATTAGAGATGAAATTGTTGTACAAGGTGAAAACTATAAAAATGGAATGGAGAAAATAAAATCAGAAGGAGAAAAAGTAGCAGTTAATGAAGCAGTGTTTCGCTATTATACAAAAAATGAAGAAACGTTAAAAGGGAAAATTGCTGAATTAGATGGAAAAATTCAAGAAGCTATGGCAAATGAAACAGAATTATTTACAAGTGATATGAAATCAATAGAAACACAAATTGATCAAAAATTATTAGAGATTAGCAGAATAAATGATACAACAAAATTAGGAGAATATAAAAAAGAAATAAACGAATTAATCACAAAAAAATCCAATATTGCGGGAGAGCTTAGTCCACAAGGTTCTTATTTAAAGGAATTAATAGAAGAGAGAAAAAATTATGAAAATGAATTAAATTCAGGAGCAGAATATGTAAATTCGACAAAAAGTGGAGTGGTATCTTATAAAGTAGATGGATTAGAAGCAGTACTAAAACCAACTGAAGAATGTTTTTCTACATTAACAAAAGAATATTTAGAAAGCTTAGACTTAAAAACTGGAAAGATAGTACCAACAAGTGAAGAAAGTGGAAAAATTATAGATAATACATATTGTTATATTGCAACCATTACAAATACAGAAGAGGCAAAAAACGCAATTGTTGGAGATAAAATAAGGGTAAGGCTACCAAGTGGTTCTGAATTTCCAGCAGAAATCACCTATATTTTACAAGAAAATGATGAAGAAAGCGTATTAATATTAAAAATAGAAAAAGGAGTAGAAGAATTAATTAGTTATAGGAAAATCTCATTTGACTTAATTTGGTGGAGTGAAACAGGATTGAAAGTTCCAAATCAAGCAATTGTAAAAGAAAATGATTTAGCATATGTGGTAAGGAACAGAGCGGGATATTTAAATAAATTGTTGGTAAAAGTAAAAAAAGAAGGAGAAAAGTATTCAATTGTAGAACCATATGATACAGCAGAATTAAAAGAATTGGGATTTTCAAATGAAGAAATCATTTCCTATAAGAAAATTAGCTTATATGATGAAGTGATTATAAATCCAGATTTAACAAAAGTAGAAAAATAATATTACAATAATATTACAATAACATTAAAAAAATATTACATTTTAAAAAAGTATTGACAACATTGAAAAAAAAGTAGATACTTAGTACAAATGAATACAAATGAAGTAATTTAGGAGGTTTTTTTATGTCAGGAGCATTAATGGATAAGGTTTGGGGACTATTTGGAATGGATTCAGCTGAACCAGAAGAGTATGAAGATGAGGATATCTACGATTATGATAATGAACAAGAGGAAGAAGAGGATAAAAAACTATTTGGAAGAAAAAACAACAATAAAGTTGTAAATATGCAACAAGGACAACCAAATGCTATAAAAATGGTTATTTCTCAACCAACAACATTTGAACAATCAGATGAAATATGTAGTTTTCTTAAAGAAAGAAAATCTGTTATTGTTAATCTAGAATATGTAAATAAAGATGTAGCTAGAAGAATTGTAGACTTTATTAGTGGTGGTGTATATGCATTAGATGGATATATACAAAAAGTATCAAATTCTATTTTCTTGGTAGCACCATCAAATTATGAAATTACAAATGAAATGGCTAGAGAAGAAATTAAGAGCAAATTATCTGTTTCATGGTTAAAAAACAATGGAATTAATTAAGTTAGTATGAAAGGGGTCTTTGTGCCTTTTTATAAGGAGGAAATATGATGACACCATTAGATATCGAAAATAAGAAATTCTCTAAACAAATGATATAAAACTGGTTATTTCTCAACCAACAACATTTGCGCAATCAGATGAAATATGTAGTTTTCTTAAAGAAAGAAATTCTGTTATAGTTAATCTAGAATATGTAAATAAAGATGTCGCTAGAAGAATTGTTGATTTTATTAGTGGAGGAGTATATGCATTAGATGGATATATTCAAAAAGTATCAAATTCTATCTTTTTAGTTGCACCATCAAATTATGAAATTACAAATGAAATGGCTAGAGAAGAAATTAAAAGCAAATTATCCGTTTCATGGTTAAAAAATAATGGAATCAATTAATTAGTATAAAACAATCAAGGGGTCTTTGTGCCTTTTTATAAGGAGGAAATATGATTACACCATTAGATATCGAAAATAAAAAATTTTCTAAACAGATGATGAATGGTTATAATGTAGAAGAAGTTGATGATTTTTTAGATGATTTAACAGCAGATTATGAAAAAAATTATAAAGAAATAACAGAATTAAAAACAAAAGTAGAAGAACTAAATAAAAGTCTAGAACATTATAAAACCATTGAATCAACTTTGCAAAATACACTAGTTATGGCACAAACCACTGCAGAAGACATTAAAAATGTAGCAAAACAACAAGCAGATCAAATCATTAATGATGCAAAAAGTTCAGCAAAACAACAAGCAGATGATTTAGAAAATCAAATTATGCTAAAAACGAAAGAGTTAGATGATATAAAAAAACAATTTGATATATATAAAGCAAAAATGGAATCACTTTTAATTTCACAATTAGAACTATTAAAAGATGTAAATAAAGAAGATTAGGCATATTTTTACAAAAGACTATCACAAAATGGGTAGTCTTTTATTGTATTAATAAAATATAAAAAGCTTAGAATATGTAAAATAGCCAAAATGAAAGAAAAAAGTAGAAAACAAAAGAAAAATATTACAATTAGGGAAATATATTACAGAACTGTTAAATGTATGTTACATTTCTATGAATAGTATTGACTTTAAAAGAAAAAGGTTTAAAATGATATTAGTAAAGAAAGGTTTGAATATGAGGATTATAGCAGGAAAAGCCAAAGGAACCAAACTCTACACACTAGAAGGAGAAAATACAAGACCTACTTTAGATAGAGTAAAAGAATCGCTATTTAATATGATTCAAAATGAAATTCAAGATGCTGTTTTTTTAGATTTGTTTTCTGGAAGTGGAGCAATAGGACTTGAAGCAGTGAGTAGAGGAGCTAAAAAGGCTATCTTATGCGATCGAGCAAAAGAAGCATGTAAGATTATAAAAAAAAATATAGAAAAAACACATGCACTGGATAATGTTGAATTATATCAAGCAGATTTTAAAGAAGTATTAACCAATAGAATATATGAAAAGATGGATATTATTTTCTTAGATCCACCATATAAAACCGATTTTGCATTTGAAGCAGTTAAGATGATATTGGAAAAAGATTTATTAAATAAAAATGCAATGATTATAATAGAAACAGACAATGACAAAATATTAGAGAAAATAGAAAACTTAAATTGTGAAATAAAAGACATCCGAAAATATGGACGAGCATATCTTATATTCTTAAAAGGAATATCATAACAGAAAGGGGCAAAACCATGGAAATTTTTACATTACTAGAAACATTAGAAGATTTATTAGAGAGAAGTAGGAATTTACCTTTTTCTTCAAAAAGTGTCGTAGACAAGGAAGAAATGCTAGATTTAATAAAAGAAATACGTTTAAAATTACCAGATGAATTAAAACAAGCAAAATGGGTAAAAGAAGAAAGACAAAGAATATTAGTGGAAGCACAAAAAGAAGCTGATGGAATTGTAAAAGAGGCTGAAAATAGAATTATTGCAATGATTGATGAACATGAAATTACCAGAAAAGCATATGACCAAAAAACAGAAATTATAGAAACAGCAAATGAAATGTCGAGAGAAATATCAAAAGGAACAAAAGAATATGCAGATAGTTTATTAGCAAATACAGAAGATGTGATGAAGGAAACATTAGAAAAATTAGAGACAAACATGTCAGAAGCATTAAAACTAATGGAAATTTCATTACAAGATACCATAAAAACAATACAAAATAGTAGAAAAGAATTAAAATAGTTATCAGAAGTCAGATTCAGAAGTCAAAGGAAATTAAGACTTTTGATTTCTGGCTTTTCATTAGTTAAAAAATATAAAATTCTTTAATTAATGAAAAGGTATTGCACAGAAAAATTTATTACATAGAATAAGATTCTTTAATTATTGAAAAGACATTGCATAGAAAAAATGAATACATGATGAGAAGGGATGATAGAAATGGCAAGAAAAAGAAGGTATAAAAAAAGCAAAAAAACAGCTTCTAAGTTAGATTTAGCAGTAGTTATTACAATTATGTTAAGTGTTTTACTAGCTGTTTTAATATATACAAAATCTGGAGTAATCGGTGTAAAACTAAATGAAATATTAGGAGGTATGTTTGGAATTATGCAATATGTACTTCCTATTGGTGGATTTGCAATTGGAATTAAATTAGCAACTGATGGAAGAGATACAATGACTTCAAAACTAATTCAATATGCAATTTTTATTGTAAGTTTATCTGTATTATTTAGTGTGATTCAAATTTCTGGAGGAGAATTGCAATCTAGTAAAGAATTATCAGAAGTTGTAAAAGATGCATATTATTTAGGAGAGCAAAGTAAAGGTGGAGGAGCAATTGGTGCAGTTGCAGCTGTTCCACTTGCAAAATTATTAGGAGATGTCGGAGCTGTCATTCTTTGTATTGGTGTAGCGGTTGTATTTTTAGTATTTACTTTTGGAATTAATATGTCTGATTTGATTAATATGATTGTTGAAAAAATCGAAGATAAAAGAGCACAAAGACAGGAAGAAAAAGAAGAAATTAGAGAAACAGCACAAGAAAGAAGAAAAAGAGAACGAGAAGAAAGAATGGCAGAAAAAGCGAGAATCAAAGCAGAGAAAATTGCAAAAGCTGAAAAAGATAAAGAATTAATGGATAATCAGATAAAAATTAATTTTGGTGGTAGAATATTAGAAGAAACAGAAAATACAAAAGGACTAAAAAAATATGACCATTCAAATGATGATTTAGAACCATTAACAAAAGACACGAAAAAAGACATGCAACCAGATGTGATAGAAAACAATTTATTTAAGCAAGAAGAAGAAAAGAAAGAAGATAAGAAAAAAGAAGTTCTTCAATTAGAACATGCTATGGTAGTAGAAGATGAACATTATGAATATCCACCAATTGAATTATTAAGTAAAGGAAAAGCAAAGTCATTAAAAGGAGGGGCAAAAGCTTTAACAGATACAGCAACAAAATTACAAAAAACGTTGTATAGTTTTGGTGTATCTGCGAAAGTAGAAAATGTTTCTGTTGGTCCAGCTATCACAAGATATGAACTAAAACCAGCAGAAGGAGTTCGTGTTAGTAAAATTGCTAATTTAGCAGATGATATTGCTTTAAACCTTGCAGCAGAAACAATCAGAATTGAAGCACCAATACCAGGAAAACAAGCAGTTGGAATAGAAGTACCCAATAAAGAAAAAGAGATGGTTCATTTACGAGAAGTGTTAGAAAGTAAAGAATTTCAAGCGAACAAATCAAAATTAACAATTGCCTTAGGAAAAGATGTTGCAGGAAATACACAATTGGCAGATATCGCAAAAATGCCTCATGTGCTAATTGCAGGGTCTACAGGTTCTGGTAAAAGTGTATGTGTTAATACGATTATCACTAGCATTATTTATAATGCAAAACCAAGTGAAGTGAAATTAGTAATGGTAGATCCAAAGGTAGTGGAATTATCTGTATATAATGGAATACCACATTTATTAATTCCAGTTGTAACAGATCCTAAAAAAGCAGCAGGAGCATTAGCGTGGGCTGTTCAAGAGATGGATGATAGATATAATAAATTTGCGAGTAAAGGTGTAAGAGATTTAAAAGGATATAATAAAGCGATTGAAAAAGAAGGTGGTTTTGGAAAACTTCCTCAAATTGTGATTATTGTAGATGAGTTAGCAGATTTAATGATGGTAGCTGCAAAAGATGTAGAAGAAGCAATTTGTCGATTGGCACAAAAAGCAAGAGCAGCAGGAATGCATTTAGTAATTGCAACTCAAAGACCATCTGTGGATGTTATTACAGGATTAATTAAAGCAAATATTCCATCAAGAATAGCATTTGCAGTATCTTCACAAGTGGATTCCAGAACGATATTAGATACGATTGGTGCAGAGAAATTATTAGGAAAAGGGGATATGTTATTTTTCCCTTCTGGAGCGCCAAAACCTTCAAGAGTGCAAGGTGCATTTGTATCAGATGAAGAAGTAGAAAAAATTGTAGATTTCGTTAAATCAAATGGAACAGCAACATATAGTGAAGATATTTTAGAAAGTATAGAAAATAGCAATAAGACAGATAAAGAACTAGCACAAGAGCAAGCATCAGATGATGATACAGACCCATTTTTAATGGATGCGATTCAAACTGTAGTAGAAACAGGACAAGCCTCAACATCTTTTATTCAAAGAAGATTTAAAGTTGGGTATGCAAGAGCTGGAAGAATTATTGACCAGATGGAAGAAAGAGGGGTTATTTCTGGATATCAAGGAAGTAAACCAAGAGAGGTATTGATGACTTTAGAAAAATTAAATGAATTAAAAATGGGAACAGAAGTTAAACAAGAAAGCTAAAGACAACAAAAAAATAATATTTGTATAAATCAATTGAATATAAAGAAGAAAATAAAGAATACTGAGAAAGGAGAAGATTATGCAAAAGAAAAAAGAAAAGTTCTTAAATAAACTTGTAAAAAAAGATTATAACAATGAACTTGAAATGATATTAGAAAAAAAGTCTTTTGATGAAAATGCTAAAAATCTTCTTCTTAGTATATTATATAAAATAGAAGCATCCTATAAAGATTATAAAAAAATAAAACGAAATGTTATGACAAAAGAAGAATATATTAAACAATTTATTGATATGATACAAGAAAATTGTGATAATATAACGATATGTAAAATGAATTCGAAAGAAGCAGATATTTTAGGAGACAAAACTTTCTTAGTTGATAAAGAAAGCAAGAGAATTATTTGTTATCCAGTAGAAAGAAAATTACTATATTGTATTGCAAAAATTAGTAAGAAAGATGAGATAATAAAAAAAGAGTATCCTATCGTTTGGGAAACATTATCAGATTTAGTGAATATAGGGAATAACATCGAAACAGTAGAACCATTAAGAGATTTTAATGGATATTCATGGACAACACTTTCTAAAGAAATAGAAAGTATTAGTTATAATATAATTTATCAAAATTTAAGAATCCTATTAGGACAAGAGTTTTTAGATAAATGGATAAAAAATAAAGAATTCATTATCGATTATATGGAAGTTTTCAAAAATCACTTAGAAGAGCAATACGGAGTAAAAAATCAAAAAGATATTATCAAAACTGTCCAAAAATTATCAGTGCTATTAAAATTACAATATAACCCAAAGAAAAAAGAAGAATTTCAAAAAGAAAAAATAGAGATTGAAGAAACATTAAATAAAATTGATAATAAAGAAAAGTATATAGAAATGATTACAGAGAAAAAAAGAGAGCTAACAGAAGAAATTAAACGAATTGATGAAACAGTCAACAATAAAGATTTACTACAAGAAGAATACGTGAAACGAAATGAAAAATTACCATTAAAGAAAAAAATATTTAGTGTAAGAATTTTATCTAAGTTAATGCAAGAAGAAAGAAATGAAAAATTAGATGAATTAGAGAAGTTAAATGAATTATTAAATCCTAAAAAGTTTGTTTCTTATAAAAAAGAAATGGAACAAAAATATGAATATTTAAAATTAGTAGATGTAGAAGAATTAGAAAAAGAAATAGAAAATACACTTGTCAAACTACAAAAAACTTTCTTAAAATGTTATCAATTAAAAATTGAAAAAATGGTTGAAAAAACAGAAATAGTAGATGGTATTTATGAATATCGATATTATTGTTTATTACCATTTACTTCTGAAACATGTGTAGAACAAGTAAAACAAATAAAAAAAGAATTGCAAGAAACAAGAAGAATTTTATTAGATAAAGCACAACAATTAAAAGTCATAGTAGTTACTTCAAAAAATAAAGAAATTGATGATGAAATATTAAAAAATATATTTGCAATTAGGATGATTACCTTAGAAGATATGTATATAAAATTAATAAAAGAAAAAGATAAAGTATATATCCAATTATTTGATGAGGAAATTTTTGAAGAAAAAGTAGAATTAAAAGATTTTGGAAACATGAATAAAAAAGATTTAGAAATTAAATTTAATAAAAAAATAAAAGTATTTAATTAAAAAATGTAGAGCATGAATTTGTTCGGATGGAGGTCTTATGAAAATTACATTTTTAGGAGCAACAAGAACTGTGACAGGGTCAAACTTTTTAGTAGAAGGAGCTGGAAAGAAATTTTTAGTCGATTGTGGTATGTGGCAAGGAAAAGCAGAGCAAGAGATGGAAAATAGTCAAGAATTTGAATTTCTTCCTTCAGAAATTGATTTTATGCTGTTAACACATGCACATATTGACCATTCAGGTCGAATCCCTAAATTATATAATGAAGGATTTAGAAATAAAGTATATGCACATAAAGCAACATGTGATTTGTGTACACTCATGTTACCAGATAGTGGACACATACAAGAAACAGAAGCGGAATGGAAGAATAAAAAGAGAAAAAGAAAAGGAGAAGAACCAATTGAACCGATTTATACTGCTGAAGATGCAGTAAGGTGTTTGGAGATATTTGAACCTGTTCAATATGATCAAATCATTGAAATTACACCAGAAATACATGTAAGATTTAATGATGCAGGACATATGTTAGGTTCTAGTATGATAGAAGTATGGGTTAAAGAAGGAGACAAAGAAACAAAAACTGTATTTACAGGAGATATTGGAAATAATGATATTCCATTATTAAGTCCTCCAACCATGATTGAGGATACAGATTTTCTTGTTATGGAATCGACTTATGGAAGCAGACTTCACATGAGAAATGATGAAAAAGCACAAATCTTTTTAAATGTTGTATCAGAAACATTAGATAATGGGGGAACAGTTGTGATTCCTTCCTTTGCAGTAGGTAGAACACAAGAAATTTTATATGAAATTAATAAATTAAAAGAAGAACATGATGATGAAGAATTTAGAAGAAAATATAAAACAATCATGAAAGCACCTGTTTATGTAGATAGTCCTTTAGCAATATCAGCAACAGAAGTATTTAGAGAAAATACAGAACTTTTTGACGAAGAAACCAAAGAAGAAATTATGAGAGGAGATAATCCCCTAGAATTTCCAGGATTAAAATTCACAAAAACAGCAGATGAATCAAAGGTATTAAATGAGGATCAAACGCCAAGTATCATTATTTCAGCAAGTGGTATGTGTGAAGTAGGTAGAATCAAACATCATTTGAAACACAATTTGTGGAATCCAAAAAGTACCATTCTGTTTGTAGGATATCAAGCACCAGGAACATTAGGATATAGCATTGTTAATGGGGCAAAAACAGTAAAAATATTTGGAGAAGAGATTGCGGTAAATGCAAGAATAGAATATATAGAAGGATATTCTGGACATGCTGACCAAGAATTATTAATGAATGGTATCTATTCTTATATAAAGAAGCCAAAACATATCTTTTTAGTGCATGGTGAACCAGAAGCACAAGATATATTGGCAGACAAGATAGAACAAGAAACACAAATAGGTGTCACAATACCTGAGTTTGGAGAAACATATGAATTGAATGATGAAATTGTCATGACACATAAATTAGAAAGAAGAGTCAATAAAACAATAAAAACAGAAATTTTACAAAGACTAGGAAAATTAAAAGAAGAGTTAAAAGATATGGAAGTCTATGTTAACCAAGATTTGCAAGATGAAAACTTAAGAGATGAAGATATCTTTAGAATTAATGAAAAGATAAAAGACTTAGAAAAACAAATATTAAATGTTATTGAAGGATAGAGGATGTATACTAAGGAAGGCTATAAGTATTCCCATCACATTCAAAATGTATTCAATATATCATATTATCAGTTTAAGGTGAAGATAAAAAATACAAAAGATAATCAACAATTATCTTAACAATGAATTCAGACACTCTTAAAAATAAGTAATAAAAGGAGAAAATGAAAATGCAAAATAAGTATTTTAATGAAGCAATCATAGGAAATAAGAAAATGCTTGCAACATATACCTCAAAAGGAGAATTACAAAGACTGTATTTTCCTTCAAGAGAAAATAGACAATATATCAATTTTTTTCATACGGGAGTGAAAGTAAATAACTCTGATTTAATTTACTTACATGAAGATATTAATAATGTATATAAACAATATTATGATACAGATACCAATGTTTTAAATACAGAAATTAATAACACATATTTTAATTTAACAATCCTTCAAACAGATTGTGCACTAATAAAGGAAGATAATGTATTATTAAAAAAATATACATTTATTAATGAAAGTAAAATAGATTTGGATATTGAATTTTTTATACATGCAGAATTATTATCTAACGAAAATAATCATGTTAGTTGCAAAGTAGTGGACAATGGAATGTTTCAATATGCCCATGATTTTGTCGTTTCAACATTTGCAAAAGATTACAAAATCAATAAACATCAAATTCATGGAAGCAAAGAAACGATTAAACGAACAGAGATATATGATAAAGATTATATAGGAATGTCAAAAGATTCAAGTATTAGTTATCAAATAGGTACGATTCATCCAAATGAAAAGAAAATAATAGAAATTTGTGTTATGGTGGATGAAAATAAAAATATATCAGCCATAGAAGATGAGATGGATAGGATAACTAGAAAAGACTTAAATAAAGAATGTGTTGCAACAAAAAGCTATTGGAGAAAGTATGTAAAAACACATAATGGATTAAATTTGAAAGAACCACAAAATAGCTATGAAGAAAAAATATTTGAAATTTACAAACGTACCATTTTATTATTTCCATTATTAACCAATCAAGAAACTGGTGGAATTATCGCATCACCAGAAGTAGATGAGTATTTTAATCATTGTGGAAGATATGCATATTGTTGGCCAAGAGATGCTGTATTTATTACAAAAGCGATGGATATATTAAATATGCAAAAAGAAACAGAGAAATTCTATAAAACATTTTGTAAAATGACACAAAGTAAAAATGGAATGTGGGAACAAAGATTTTATACAGATGGAAAGTTAGCACCTTGTTGGGGATATCAAATAGATGAAACTGCAAGTGTCGTATATGGCATTTATGAACATTATCAATATACAAAATCTGAGAAATTCTTAAAAGATAATTTGAAGATGTGTGAAAAAGCAATAGACTTCTTAAAAAAATATGTAAAGCAATGGCTTGAAATCAAAGACCAAAGTGGAGATATTGTTAAAGAAGAAATAGAAAATAGTTTTTATTCAAATAAAGATAAGATACATGTTAGTTATGATATTTGGGAAATGCATGAAGGAATCCATCTATATTCTTTATCAAGTATCTATGCTGCTTTTGATTGCATTATGAAGATGTATAGAATATTAGATAAAAATGTATCTGATTTTGAGAATAATCGATTAAAAGAAGAAAAAATATTAAAATCAGAAAAAGAATTACAATATTTGCAAACAGAAATTAAGAACTTTATTAATGAAAAGATGTATGATGAAGAAACAAATTCTTATTTAAGAAATACGGAAGATAAAAAAATGGACATCAGCATGTTGGGGGCAGTAGAACCATTTCATGTATTTACACCAAAAGAAAGAAAGATATTAAATACAATTGAGAAGATGAACTTAAGTATTCGTACATATACAGGAGGTTATCAACGATTTGAACAAGATCATTATATGAATGGGAATCCATGGCCGATATCAAATTTGTGGATGACACTATATTATCTAGATGCGGGAGAAAAACAAAAAGCAAAAGAAACATTTGACTTTGTTATAAAAACAGTAGGAAAACATTGCTTTATAGGAGAACAAATTGATAATCAGACACTAAAACCAAATTGGGTAATTGGATTAGGCTGGAGCCATGCGATGTTTATCATTGTATTAGAAAGATTATATGGAAATCATTAATTAGAAAAAGTACCAAAGAGGATTTTCTTTTTGGTATTTTTTTGTGGTATGGGAAAAGTGTTTTTACATATATTATTAAAAATAATGAATTGCGTAGTAATTTTTTGTATCAACAAATCCAATGTATCATTTTATTATTTATTTACATATTATAAAGTTAAGTAGCATAATGATTAAAGAGATGTTCTGGATTTTATCAAGAAGAAAATAAAAAAATAAATAAATTTTAAAAAATATTTCGAAAATTTTAAAAATATTTCGAAAAGATATTGACATAAAAGTATAAAGATGTTAATATAATTTTACTACAAATTGTTTTGTAGAATTTATGTCAAAACTTACCATAAAAAAACATCAAAAAAATCGAAAAAAAGTATTGACATGAAAAAAGAAAAATGCTATTATAAAAAAGTACCTTGCAACAGACAAAATAATAAAAATAACAAGAGAATTAGTAATAATATTACATAATAGAATAAGACAAAAAAAGTGCGTTACTAGTTTTTTATTTTGCCTAAAAGAAAAAAATAAAAAAATGTCAAAAAAAGTATTGACAAACAAAACAAGGTATAGTATAATGCAACTCGTTCCGTAAAAAGAACGAAGAAAAAGTACATTGAAAAGTAAACAATAAAATCCTTTAGAGAATAAACCGAAGCGGAAAATATTTCTAAAAGAAATAGAGTACCGAACAAGTAAAATTTTTTAAAAGTTTTTTAGCCAAAAAAGGAAGAAGTTTAAAGAGCTTGAAAAAACACTTTAGTTTGATTTATAAAAATCAGAAATGATTTGAGATAAATGAAGATATCGGTTTTGATAAACAAATTATGCAAGAAAATCAAGGAAAAATTTTCGAGATAATACTCAAAGTATATCGAGGAAATTTTGACGAAGATTGACACAGCAGAATTTGGATTAGCAAAAGCGAGAAAAACAAGAGAGTTTGATCCTGGCTCAGGATAAACGCTGGCGGCGCACATAAGACATGCAAGTCGAACGGACTTAAC
>CALXQV010000064.1 GCA_944390535.1 uncultured Clostridia bacterium
AACGAATGATAATGATATTGGTTATCATTACAATAATAGCCATGATAATATTATACTTCCAAAAGAGACCAAAAGAAGAAAGAGAAGGAACAGGAGAAGAAGTAATCGTGCAAGAAAATGGAAGTAAGGAAGTAAGTAGTGAAAAATTAGAAGAGACAAAACAAATAGGGAAAATAGAGATAAGCAATATAAATGTAAGAGAAGAAAATGGAATGGCAGAAGTAACAGCAAGTGCTAGAAATACAGGAGAAGAAGAAACAGAAGAAATGGCAGTTAAGATAATACTAAAAGATAAAGAAGGAAATACAATAGGAGAAATAGGAGCATATATAGGAAAAATGAAAAAGGAAGAAACAAGAGGAATACAAGCGAGTGCAAATATAGAAATAGACAATATTTATGATATAGAGATACAAACGAAAAACTAGGAAGTAGAAATAAACAAAAAGAGGGTGTCCTTAAAATAGGAACCGAAACCAGAAAATCCAGCTCATTGAGAGTTGGATTTTTACATCATCTCCTATGAAATATTTATGCTATCATATGTAAATCTAAAATTTGACAAAATAGATATTTCCAAGTAAAATATAATAGAATAATTTTAAGGAGAAATATATTTATGCAAAATACCAATAGAAAAATTTTTGATAAATTATTATCAAAAACAAAAATATATTTAGCAATTATATTCATACTATTAGCTATTATTTGTATAGAAAATATATATATGATATTTCCTGCTATATTAATTTTTATGGCAGTACTTATCTATTCATATTATGCAAATAATAGACGAAAAAGTGAAATATCAGAAACTTTGCAAGATTTAACATTATCTGTAGATACAGCAGCAAAAAGTAGTTTAATCAATTCGCCATTTCCATTAATTATCATGGAATCAAATGGTAATATCATATGGAGAAGTGCAAAATTCATATCTGAATTTGAAGGATTTGATATTAATCAATATATAAATAACTTAATAGATGATATTAAGTTAGAGATAACAGAAACAGAAAAGGATGAGACAAAAGAAAAAGAGATTTCAAAACATATAGAATTAAACGAAAAACATTATGAAGTATTAGGCAAATTTGTACATTCTAAAAAATATGATAAAAAACATAATGATAAATATATGATGATGTTATACTTTATAGATGAAACAGAAATCGTAAAACTAAATGAAGAGTATAAAGATTCAAAATCTTGTGTAACTATTCTAATGATAGATAACTATGAAGAAACAATGCAACAACTAGAAAGTGAAGAAAAGCCACAAGTGATAGCTGAAATTGATAAATGTATTTATGAATGGACAGATAAAAGTAATGGTGTATTAATAAAATCAGATAGAGATAGATATGTATATTTATTTGAACAAAGATATTTTGAAAAAGTAAAAGAAGACAAATTTAGCATATTAGATAAAGTAAAAGATATTCAGACAAGGGAAAATGTACAAATTACACTAAGTATTGCAGTTTCAAATGATGGATTGACAGATAAGGAAAAATATAGATCTGCACAAGCAGCAATGGATGTTGTCTTAGGACGTGGTGGGGACCAAGCAGTTATTAGAGAAAATGAAATCTACAAATTCTATGGTGGAAGAGCACAAGAAGTAGAAAAGAGAACAAAAGTAAAAGCAAGAGTGGTTGCTCATGCATTAGAGAATTTGATAAAAGATGCAAGTAAAGTCATGATTATGGGACATACCAATCCAGATATAGATTCTATGGGATCTAGTATGGGAATTTATCGATTAGCAAAAAGCCTAGGAAAAAAAGCCTATATCATAGATAGCAGTGAAACAAACACATTACAAAGTTTTAAAGCAGACTTAGTAAAAGATGCAGAATATGAAGATACGTTAATAACTAAGGAAGTAGCAGAGGAAAATATAGATAAAGAAACATTAGTAGTGATTGTAGATACACATAAAACAACATATGTGGAAGCACCAGAATTATTAACAAGGACAGAAAAAATCGTTATTATTGACCATCACAGAAGAAGTGCAGACTATATAGAAAATGCAACATTAACATTCCAAGAAGTATATGCTTCATCTGCAGCAGAATTGGTAACAGAATTATTACAATATGCAGAAGTAAGAGTGGATTTAAAAACAATTGAAGCAGAAAGTTTATATGCAGGAATTATGATGGATACGAAAAACTTTACCTTTAAGACAGGTGTTAGAACATTTGAGGCAGCAGCATATTTACGTAGATGTGGGGTTAACATTATTCGAGTAAAAAAATGGTTCCAAAGTAATCTAGATACATTTAATAAAATTGCAGCAATTGTGAAAAAGGCAGAGATTGTAAATGAAACAATCGCGATTGCGACCTATGAAAAGAAAGACAAAGAAGCAAGTTTAATATGTGCAAAAGCAGCAGATGAATTATTAACAATTAGTGATATAACGGCATCATTTGTCATGGGTAAAATAGGAAATAAAATTTGCATCAGTGGAAGATCAATAGGAGATATTAATGTGCAAATCATATTAGAAAAACTAGGTGGTGGAGGCCATATTACATTGGCTGGTGCACAAGTAGAAGGAATGACAATGGAGGAAACAAAGCAAGAATTAATTAATAGAATTCATGAGTATTTTTCTGAAATAGAAAACTAAAAGGGATTTTGGGGACGGCCTCCAAAATCCCTTTTTATGTAGTGCTAATATAAGATTCAAATAACAAAGTTTGAGTTGCAGTAACTTACTCACATTTTTTTGATTGCTTATGTCATATTTTAAATATTAAAAATGTATATATGACTAAATGGTGGCAAAAGCTTAGAGGAACTTAGCTTTTTTCTATTATAGGCTTGAAAAAAAGAGTAAAATAGGATAAAATATACCATACAGATAGAACATGTGATAAAGGAGGAATTAACATGAAAGTAATATTAAAAGCAGATATAAAAGGTGTAGGAAAAAGAGATGAAGTGATTAATGCATCAGATGGATATGCAAGAAATTTCTTATTTCCTAAAAATTTAGCAGTAGAAGCGAATAAAGAAAATATGGCAAAATTAAAAGCAAAGCAAGAGTCAGCTAAATACCAAAAGAACCAAGAAAAAGAAGAAGCAATGAAAATAGCGGATAAATTATCAAAGATATTGTTAAAAATAAAAGTAAAAGCAGGAGAAAATGGAAAAATATTTGGAGGCGTATCTAGTAAAGATATTGCACAAGAATTAGCTACACAATATCATATTGAAGTAGACAAAAAGAAAATGGATTTAAAAGAAACGATAAAAACACTTGGTGTTCACAATATTGAAATAAAATTATTTGAAGGTGTTATAGGAAAATTAAGAATTGATGTCATCTCAGAATAAAAACAGGAAGGAAGTCAGTAAAAAATAAATTAAGACAGATATGAAAAAGTGGAGGCAAGAAAAATGGAATTAGGAAAAGTACCACCACATGATGTAGAAGCAGAACAAGCTGTTTTAGGAAGTATGTTAACAGATAAAGATGCGGTTATATCTGCTATAGAGGTTTTAAAAGAAGAGGATTTTTATAGAACAGATAACAAATCGATTTATGAAGCAATTTTAAACTTATATAATCGAGCAGAACCAATTGATATCATTACAGTAAAAGCAGAACTAGAATCTTTAGGGAAATTTGAGCAAGTAGGGGGACTAGAGTATCTAGCAAGCTTACCAGATAAAGTTCCAACAACAGCAAATGCTATGAAATATATAAAAATTGTGGAAGAAAAATCAACATTACGAAATTTAATCAAAACAGCGAATGAAATTATAGAATTAGGATATGACCCAACAGAAGATGTATCAGATATCATGGAAGGGGCAGAAAAAAAGATATTTAACATCATGCAAAACAATGACAAAAAAAGTTATGCAGCGATCAAAGATGTCCTTGTTGACAGTTTTACACAATTAGAAGAATTATACAATCGAAAACAACATATTACAGGAGTTCCATCAGGATTTACAGAATTAGATTACAAAACAGCAGGATTTCATGGGTCAGATTTAGTGTTAATTGCTGCAAGACCAGCAATGGGTAAATCTGCATTTGCCTTAAATATAGCAACAAACGCGGCAGTTCGTGCAAATGTACCAGTAGCTATCTTCAGTCTGGAAATGTCAAAAGAGCAAATGGTAAACAGAATATTATGTAGTGAAGCCATGGTAGACAGTAATAAAGTAAGAACAGGAAAATTAGAAGAAGATGATTGGACAAAATTGGCAGGAAGTATAGGACCATTATCAGATGCAGAAATTTATATAGATGATACACCAGGAATATCTGTCATGGAAATAAGAGCAAAATGTAGAAAATTAAAATTAGAAAAAAATATTGGAATGGTTGTTATTGACTATTTGCAATTGGTACAAGGAAGTAATAAACGAAATGGAAGCCGTGAACAAGAAATATCAGAAATCAGTAGGTCATTAAAAATACTAGCTAAAGAATTAAATGTACCAGTCATTGCACTATCGCAATTATCAAGAGCAGTAGAGCAAAGACCAGACCATAGACCAATGTTATCAGACTTAAGAGAATCAGGAGCAATTGAACAAGATGCGGATATTGTTATGTTCCTATATAGAGACGACTATTATAACAAAGAGAGTGAGAAAAAAGATATAGCAGAAGTCATTATAGCAAAACATAGAGGTGGATCATTAGGAACCGTAGAACTTTTATGGCTAGGAAGCTATACAAAATTTGTTAATTTAGAAAAAAGATTTGATGATTAGGTGAACATAGGCAACCGTCCTTATGAACTTAAGGGACAGTCCTTAATGTTCACCCATATAATTTTTAGAACTGAAAAGTTAATTTCTAATGTTTATTTAAAAAATTTATGAACATTAAGGACTGTCCCTTAAGTTCAAATTAAAGGTGGTTTTATGGCACAAAGAGAGAAAAAGACACTAATACATAAAGTAGTTGATACAATAAAAACATATCAGTTAATAGAAACAGGAGATATGCTTGTTTTAGGTGTTTCGGGAGGACCAGATTCTATTACCATGTTAGATATTTTACTAAAAATAAAGCAAAGTAAGCAAATATCATTTGATTTTGTTGTGGCTCATATCAATCATATGATAAGAGAAGAAGCAAAAGAAGATGAGGAATTTGTCAAAAATTATTGTATAAAAAATAATATACAATTTTATGCAAAAAGTATAGATGTTCAAAAAATAGCCAATACTAATAAAATCAGTACAGAAGAAGCAGGGAGAAATGTAAGATATGCTTTTTTTGATGAAATAGCAGAAAAAGTACATGCTAATAAAATTGCTATTGCTCATAATAAAAATGATAGAGTAGAAACAATGATTATGAATCTATTACGTGGTTGTGGTATACAAGGGCTAAAAGGAATTGAACCGATAAGAGATAGGTATATTAGGCCATTAATTGCATGTGAAAGAAAGGAAATCGAAGAATATTGTGAGGAAAACCATATAGAAGCAAGAATAGATAAAACCAACTTTGAAAATATGTATACGAGAAATAAGATTAGAAATATAGTAATTCCATATATAGAACAAGAATTTAATCCTAATATCATTGAAACAATGGATAGGCTTTCTAATTTGATAACAGAACAGCAAGTATATATCCAAAAACAAGTTGAAACAGCCTATAAAGAAATTCTTCTAGAAGAAAACATAAATGTGTATCAGAAAAACGAAAAAAATAATCAAGGAAAAAATGATAAAGAAGATAGAGAAGATAAAGCATATATCATACTAGACTTAAAAAAATTTAATCAACAAGAAAAGGTAATAAAATCCAATGTGATTTTATATACTATAACAAGACTTTTTAATACGACAAAAGGAATTGAAAAGATACATATAGAAGATATTATCAAACTATGTGAAAAAAATGTAGGAAATAAATTTTTGATGCCAAATAAAAATATAAAAGTTTTTGTAAAAGAGGGAAAAATAAAAATTTCTAAGGAAGTTAAGTAGCCGTAATATTTTAGAAAACAGATAAAAATTGTAACAAAAAAGAAATACAAAAAACTATTGAAAAAGAAAAAACAATGTGATAGAGTGCTGAAAGATATAAATGTACAGGTATGTGCAAATGAGTAAACATCAAGTATAAAGAGGAGGAATGATTTTGAAAAACGGAATAAAAACATTAGCCATGTGGTTAATCATCATTGTAATTTTTTTAGTGGTATTATCATCAATTGTAGAAAACAGTAATTCAAAATTAACATATTCAGAATTAATGACAAATATTAATAGTAATAATGTAAAATCAATTGTAATTAATGCTGATGGAAAAACAGCTCAAGTAGAGTTAAAAGATGATAATATAAGAAAAGAAACCAATATACCAGATATCGGAACGTTTATGACATATGTAGAAGAGTTCATAAATAATGGAAACTTTACATTAGAAGAAAAAGCAGAATCTATTTTTATGGCATTACTTCCACTAGTAACACCATTTGCTATATTAATCATATTTATGCTTTTCTGGTTCTTAACCATGGGAGGTGCTAGTAGCGGAAACCCTGGAAGTAAAACAATGTCATTTGGAAAGAGTAAAGCAAGAATGATGACACCAGCAGAGAAAAATAGAATTACTTTTGAAGATGTTGCAGGTGTAGACGAAGAAAAAGAAGAATTAGAAGAAATTGTACAATTTTTGAAAAATCCAAAGAAATTTACAGATATGGGAGCAAGAATCCCAAAAGGTGTTTTATTAGTTGGTCAACCAGGTACAGGTAAAACATTACTAGCAAAAGCAGTTGCAGGAGAAGCAGGCGTACCATTCTTCATTATTAGTGGTTCAGACTTTGTAGAAATGTTTGTAGGTGTTGGTGCATCAAGAGTAAGAGATTTATTTGACCAAGCAAAGAAAAACGCACCATGTATCATATTTATAGATGAAATTGATGCGGTTGGACGTCAAAGAGGTGCAGGACTTGGTGGTGGACATGATGAAAGAGAACAAACCTTAAACCAATTATTAGTTGAAATGGATGGATTTGCAGAAAATGAAGGTGTGATTGTTTTAGCTGCAACCAACAGACCAGATGTATTAGATAAAGCATTATTAAGAGCAGGAAGATTTGACAGACAAATTGTTGTAGGATTACCAGATGTAAAAGCAAGAGAGCAAATTCTAGAAGTGCATAGCAGAAAGAAAAGACTATCAGATGATGTAGACTTAAAAGTCATTGCAAAAAATACATCAGGATTTGCAGGAGCAGATTTAGAAAACATATTAAATGAAGCAGCGCTACTTGCTGCTAGAAGAAATATGAATGAAATTGGAATGAGAGAAATTGAAGATGCTATGGTAAAAGTAACCATGGGACCTGAAAAGAAAACGAGAGTAAGAAGTGACAAAGAAAACAAATTAGTAGCTTATCATGAAGCAGGTCATGCAGTTGTTAGTCATTATTTAGAAACACAAGATCCTGTACATGAAATTTCAATCGTACCTAGAGGAATGGCTGGTGGATATACAATGTATAGACCAACAGAAGATAAAAACTTTATGTCTAAAACAGAAATGGAAGAAAATATTGTTTCTCTTCTAGGTGGTAGAGTAGCAGAGGCACTTATTTTAAATGATATATCAACAGGTGCAAGTAATGATATCGAAAGAGCAACACAAATTGCTAGAAGTATGGTTACCAAATATGGTATGAGTGAAAAAATAGGAGCATTAATGTTTGGTTCTAGTCAAGATGAAGTTTTCTTAGGAAGAGACTTTGGACATACAAAAGAATATTCAGAAGAGACAGCAGCGATTATTGATGAAGAAACAAAGAGAATTGTAGATACAGGATATAACAGAGCAAAGAAAATTTTATCTGATAATGTAGATAAATTACATCAAGTTGCGGGCATCTTATTAGAGAAAGAAAAAATTAATTCTGATGAATTTGAAGCAATTTTTGGAGAACAACAATAAAATATAATTAACGGACGCAATGAATGTGTCCGTTAATTGTAAATATAGAAAGGTAAAATAACTAGGAAAATATTTCAAAGAGAAAGTAAGAAACAATATTGCTATTTTCTTTTTTTTAGGTTACAATAAAAATAGAAAAAATAAAATAGAGGAATGATTATGAAAGATTATTATGGAATATTAGAAGTAAATGAAAAAGCATCACCAGAAATTATAGAAAAAGCATATAAAACATTAGTAAAGAAATATCACCCAGACTTATATTCATCTGTTGAAAAAAAGCAAGCAGAAATTAAATTAAAAGACATTAATGAAGCATATAACATTTTATCAGATAGTTTTTTAAGGTCACAATACGATTTAGAATTGCAAAGAGAAAGAAATCGTATACATATAAATGAAAATGTATCCAGAACAAATACAGAAAATGATCAAAATAGAACGACTCAAAAAAGAAATGAAAAAACATCAAGAAATCAAAGAAAAAAGACCAAAACAGAATTTGTAAAAAATAAAAATAATGTCGGAACAATCTTTGGATTGGCAGACTTAATAAGAGACTTATGGTCCAATAGACCAGAAAAAAAAGAAAGAAGGAAAATGAACCAAACAGACTGGTTAGCCATAGGACTAACAATTGTTTCACTTCTAATTATTGGTGTGATATTATGGTTGATACCGTTTACAAATGGTTGGATGAGACAGTTACTATTTGAAAATCCAATTTTCAACTTTATAGGCGGTTTATTTTCGTAATTTAGAAATAATTCTATTGACAACTAAAAGCCAATAAGGTATAATATATATCGTTGAATAGGGTTATCCCAACATACAGTTTTCGTATGACCGGAAGGAGGGGAATTTAAATGTTAGAAATAAAAGTTAATAATGGTAATATAGAAGATGCACTAAAAAGATTTAAGAGACAATGTGCTAGAAATGGAGTATTACAAGAAGTTCGTAAAAGAGAGCATTATGAAAAACCTAGTGTAAAGAGAAAGAAAAAATCTGAGGCAGCAAGAAAAAGAAAATTTTAATACATAAAAATAGGGATATTAATAAAAATTAATATCTCATTTTTTATTGAATAGGAAAAATCGCTTTTTCCTATTCAACAAAAAACAACATTGCACAGAAAAATTGCTATGCAATTTTTCGCGTCGACAAATCTTTACGCTTCTTTGAGAACTTAAATATATAGTTAAATTAGAAAAGTAGAGAAAAGTTCTCGAGAAGCGAGATTTGTCCTGTATATATTTTATATAAATGTAATAACAAAGTGAATATTGTGGTATAATATAATACATAATAACAATATAAAAAATCAAAAAATTGACAATTTGCTATAAGAGAGTACATAAGCTAAGCATAAAATAGCAAATGCAAGGAAAGGAAATATATGAACGATACAAAAAAAGAAATAAAACAAGGAATCAAACTTCATACTTTAAACACAGACAAATTTAAAACAAATTTAGTAGCTGTGTTTTTAACAACAAAATTAGAAAGAGAGACCGTAACAGCAAATGCACTGATTTCAGCTGTGTTAAGAAGAGGTAGTAATACATTTAACACGCAAGAAGAAATTAGTAAACAATTAGAAGAATTATATGGTGCTAGTTTTGATTGTGGTATTGACAAAACAGGAGATAATCAAGTATTAAAATTTTATATAGAAACAGTAAATGATGCATTTTTACCACAACCAAATGAAAATATAATAAAGAAATCAATTGATAATATTTTAGATATCATATTTAATCCATTACTAGAAAATAATGCATTTAAAAAAGAATATGTAGAACAAGAAAAGACCAATATGAAACAAAGAATAGAAGGAAGAATTGATAATAAAAGAAGATATGCATTAGATCGATGTATAGAAGAAATGTATCAAGGAAAGCCTTTTGGGTTATATCGATTTGGATATGTAGAAGACTTAGAAAATATTGATGGAGTAAATCTATATGAAAGATATAAAGAATTAATTGCACAATGTAAAATAGATATTTTTGTTTCAGGAAGTGTCAATAAAGAAATAGAAAATATAGTAGAAGAAAACCAAAATGTGAAGAATTTAAAAGAAAGAGAACCTTACTATAATACAGAAAGTGAAAGAAACACAATAAAACAAGGCGAAAAGACAGAAAAAATGGATGTAGCCCAAGGAAAATTAGTTGTTGGATTAGATGTCAATTCCCAAAGTGAAGATGAGAAATATAATGTTATGATATATAACACCATTTTAGGGGGAAGTGCAAATTCTAAAATATTTCAAAATGTTAGAGAAAAAGCAAACTTAGCATATGAGGCAAGTTCTAGGTATTTTAGATATAAAGATAATATCTTTGTAAATTGTGGAATAGAAATTGGAAATTATGATAAGGCATTAGATTTAATAAAAGTACAATTAGAAGATTTAAAAAATGGTAACTTTACAGATGAAGAGGTAGAGAATGCTAAAAAAGCAATTATATCTTCTATTAAAACAATTGATGATGAACAAGATACTAGTATTACGTATTATTTCGGACAAGAAATGTCTGGAAATCAGAAATCAGTTGATGAATATATAGAGAGAATCGAAAAAATAAGTAAACAAGACATTATACAAGTGGCAAATAAAGTAGAAATGAATACGATATATTTTTTAAGAAATTAATAATGATGGGAGAAAGATAAATGCAAGTAATAGAAAATTCAAAAGTAAAGGAAAAGGTATATTTAGAAAAATTACCAAATGGATTAACAGTCATGGTTATTCCAAAAAAAGGAATGAAGAAAAAATATATGATATGGGGAACCAATTATGGTTCTAATGAAAATGTATTTATTGTTCCAGGAGAAGGTACAAAAACAGAAGTTCCAAATGGAGTGGCACATTTTTTGGAACACAAACTATTTGAGCAAGAAAATGGGACAAACAGTTTAGATACCCTAACAGCTTTAGGGGTAGATGCCAATGCTTTTACTACAAATGATGTAACTGCATACTTATTTGGATGTACAGATAATTTTTATCCAGCCATGGATGAATTAATGGATTATGTACAAAATCCATATTTTACAGATGAAAACGTAGAAAAAGAAAAAGGCATTATAGGGCAAGAAATTATGATGTATGATGACTCTCCAGATTGGAAAGTATATTTAAATGCTATGCAAATTTTATATCATAATCATCCTGTAAAAATCGATGTAGTAGGAACCATAGATTCTATCAATCAAATCAGTAAAGAGACCCTATACAAATGTTATCAAACTTTTTATAATTTATCTAATATGGCGATTGTTATATGTGGAGACTTTGAGCCAGAAAGCATGTTAGAAGAGGTCAAAAAAAGACTAAAAGAAGGTAAGGGAAAAGGAGAAATACAAACATTTTACCCAGAAGAACCAGATACAATTGTAAAAGAAAAAATAGAGCAGAAAATGGAAGTAAGTCAGCCTATGTATACCATTGCAATAAAAGTAAAACCAACAGATAATCCAGAAGAAATGGTAAAACGTGATATAGCCATTCAGATTTTATTAGAACTTCTAGTAGGAAAAAGCTCTAGCTTATATAAACAATTATATGATGAAGGTGTGATTTCAGGCGGAATTGGAGGCAGTTATGAATTTTCAGAAAACTATGCACATGTAATCATATCAGGACAGGCAAAAGAACCAGAAGAAGTGTATAGTAGAATAAAACGAGAAATCAATAGGCAAAAACAAGAAGGAATATCTGAAAAAGACTTTCATAGAATACAAAAGAAATTATACGGAGAATATGTAAAAGATTATAATGATGTTGAAAATATTGCTAATATGTTTTTAACAAAATATTTTATGGGAATTAATAGTTTTGCATATTTAAATGAAATGGACAATATAAATGTAGAATATTTAACACAAGTGTTAAATGATGTATTTAAAGAAGAAAAAATGGTAATTTCTATTGTCAAAAATTAAAGAAAGAAATGATAAAAAATACCACAAAAAAACAGGATTATGATAAAAAGAATGATAATGCTGTTTTTTTCTATTTTTTAGTGTCGAAAATTGTAAAATCGAGTCATACGAAACTTGACAAAAACAAGTGAAATTGCTTGACTGAGAGGTTTGTATGTGGTAATTTATAACTATACAGAAGATAAATTGGAGAAAAGGAGAGATTGAAATGTTAAATGATGAAATTTGTAAATTACGTGATAAATTAAATAAAAGTATTGAAGAAGGAAAAGATTACCGTATTATTTATCAAATTAGTGTAGAACTTGATGAATTAATTGCGTCTTATTATGATAAAGATTCTAAAAAAAAACCAGTAATGGTGTTAGTTTAAAAAAATAAATCCCTACAATGTTATGTTGTGGGGAATTTTTTTCGGAAATTTGAGGGATTTTGGGGACGGACTCATTTTTCCCTTTTTTCGATTTTATAAACAAAAAATATAGAATATAAAGTTATTATACAATTTTGTATAAGCCAAATTTTTATAGAAATTCTTAAATAAAAAAGGAACCTCTTTCATTATTGCTTAAAATTTTAGCAAAATGAACAGTCCTCACTTTTTTATTTTAGAATTTCTAAAGTCAAATTTAGATACACAAAAGGGTTCATTTTTTATATTCTATATTTTTTTTGCTTGATTAAAAAAAGGGAAAAATGAGTCCGTCCCCAAATTCCCGAAATGAGAAAAATCAGATAAAATACTTGAAAAAAACTTGAAAATAGTATATAATTTTTAGCCAAGTGAGAGGTAAAAAATTATGGAAATAAATAAGCATATAATAGATAATCTATGTGAGGATGCGGGAGAATCTAGAACTAGAAAAGCACATGAATATAAGGAAGAAGGAAGAGTGGATATTATCGATTATGAATATCAAAATCCACTAAATTTTGAAATCAAAGGAAGTGTGTATGGAGATGAAGAATACCATACATATATTTATGTACAAAATGGGGAAGTACAAGATATTACTTGTACATGTCAAGATTATTACAATCATTATGGAATCTGCAAACATACATTATCTATGGTATTAGATTTTGCAGATAATGAATTTGGTAAACCAAAAGTAACAAGTAAAGAAGATGAAAATATATTAGAACAAAATTTGCCTTCAAGTTATGATAAATATAGAGGATTTAAACAAATTGTCAATATTTTTTATAATGAAGAGATAGAGGGAATTGATGGAGAAGAGGCTGAATTAAAAGAACAAGGAAGTATTCAACTAGAGCCTGAAATATTTTATGATAAATTTACAGGAGATATGAAGGTAGAATTTAAAGTTGGAAACAAAAGGATGTATAAAATTAAGAATTTATCAGAATTTTATAGAAGAATGTTAAATAAAGAGTTATATCGATATGGGCAAAAATTACAATTTGTTCATACAAGAGAAAGTTTTGAAAAAGAAAGCTTGCCATTATTAGACTTTTTAATGAAATATGCAGAAATTATTAAATATGCAAATTCAAATTCAAATAGCAATTATCGATTTTATGGAAATGCACTAAGTGAAACGAACATTATATTAAGCAATAGTGGAATTGATGACATATTTGAAATTTTAAAAGGCAAAAAAGTTAGCTTTCAAAAAGAATATAAGCAAACAGAAATTGAATTTACAGAAGAACAACCAGATATACAATTTAAACTAAAAAAAATAGATGAAGACAATTATGAATTAATCCCCAATATTGAAATTTATAAAATTTCTATAATAAAGGGAAAAACCTATAAATATATACTAGATGAACACAAGCTATATCGATGTAACAAAAAATTTGAAAAAGCAAATTTAAAATTATTAGAAATTTTTAGACAAAATTATATGACAGAAGTAAAATTAGGAAAAGAAGAATTATCACAACTATTCTCTGTGATTATTCCAAAAGTAAAAAACGCCATAAAGTTAGAAAATATTACGGAAGAAGAAATCGAAAAATATAAGCCAAAGACCTTAATTACAAAGGTATATTTAGATTTTGATGAGCATGATTATTTATTAGCAGATGTAAAATTTTGTTATGACCATCAAGAATTTAATCCTTTAGATGAAAAGCAAAAAATAGAAATACCAAGAAATATGATAAAAGAAACAAAAGCATTAAATATTTTTCGCAAAACAGGTTTTATGCTAGATATAAAAAACTTAAGGTTTATCTTACCAGATAATGATAAAATTTATCAATTCTTAACACAAGATATTCAATATTATATGCAAAATTTTGAAGTTCTAGTAACAGAAAATTTTAAGAAAAAACAAATTAGACAGCCAAAAATGGGAGCAATTGGTGTAAAAATCGAAAACAACTTATTATCTATTGATTTAAATCATTTAGATATTGATGTGAAAGAACTAGAAAAAATCATGCAAAAATATAATCTAAAAAAGAAATATTATCGATTAAAAGATGGAAGCTTTTTAGAGTTAGAAGACAATAAGGAATTAGATTTTATAGATAAATTGGTTACTGGAATGGATATAGAATATAAAGACCTAGAAGAGGGAGAGGTCAATCTTCCTATGTATAGAAGTCTTTATCTAGAGGAACTGTTAAAAGGAACAAAAGGAAAACAAGTTATCAAAAACGAAAATTATAAACAAATTGTTAATGAATTAAATAAAGATAATGAAAATGACGAAATAAAAGTTCCAGAAATATTAGAAAATACATTAAGATATTATCAAAAAATTGGATTTAAATGGCTAAAAACATTAGATAAATATAAATTTGGTGGCATATTAGCAGATGATATGGGATTAGGAAAAACCGTACAAATGCTATCTATCATTGTAGATTATGTGCAAAATACAAACAAGGAAGAAAGAAAAACCAGTATGGTTATATCACCAAGTTCCTTAACATTAAATTGGCAAAATGAAGCTGAAAAATTTACAGGAGGGTTACAGACACTTGTGATTAATGGCACATTATCAGAGAGAAAGAGAAAAATTGCAACATTAGAAAATTATGATGTAATCATAACTTCTTATGATTTATTAAAAAGAGATATAGAATTATATAAAGAAAAAAATTATCATTTTCGATATATGATTGCAGATGAGGCACAGTATTTGAAAAATAGTAATACACAAAATGCAAAATCTATCAAAAAAATGAATGCAGATACAAGATATGCTTTAACTGGAACACCAATCGAAAATTCTTTAGCTGAATTATGGTCAATTTTTGATTATATTATGCCTGGATATTTGTTTTCATATAAAAAATTTAAAAATCTATATGAAACACCAATTGTAAAAGAAAATAGTACACAGGCATTGAACAAATTAAAAATGTTGATAGAACCATTCATTTTAAGAAGAACAAAAACAGAAGTATTAACAGAATTGCCAGACAAAACGGTTACTGTTTTAAACAATGAAATGGAAGAAGAGCAAAAACATCTATATGTTTCTTATTTATCACAAGCAAGAGAAGAAGTAGCAGAAGAAATTCATTTAAATGGTATTGAAAAAAGTCATATTAAAATATTATCTGTTTTAACAAGGTTGAGACAAATTTGTTGCCATCCAAGTTTATTTATCAAAGATTATACAAATGGTAGTAGCAAACTAAATCAGTGTATGGAAATTTTAGAAGATGCCGTAAAAGGTGGGCATAAGATTTTATTATTTTCTGGATATACTTCTATGTTTCCAATTATTGAAAAAGAATTAAATAGATTAGATATAAAATACTTTAAACTAACAGGAGCAACAAAAGTAGATGAAAGAATTGATTTAGTAGATGAATTCAATGAAAATCCGAATATTAAAGTATTTCTAATATCCTTAAAGGCAGGAGGAACAGGGCTCAACTTAACAGGAGCAGATATGGTTATACATTACGACCCATGGTGGAACTTATCCACAGAAAATCAAGCAACAGATAGAGCTTATCGTATCGGACAAAAGAATAATGTGCAGGTATATAAATTAATTACAAAAAATTCTATTGAAGAAAAGATATATGAATTACAACAAAAGAAAGCAGAATTAATTGATAATATGCTTAGCACAAAAACATCATTTATTAATACATTGTCAAAAGAGGATATTATGAGGTTATTTGAAGAATAGAATGTTGTTACATCTAATCATGTACATATATATAAATATTTTAATCATTACTTGGCTACATTACAGAATATACAAATTCTAACATTACCAAGCAGGCATCTCTCAAAACAAGTTTGAGATTCTCCTACTTGATAATGTAAGAATTTATACTATTCTTTCATTTACATTCGTAATTTCATAAAATATTTATATATATGTACATGATTAGATGGATAATACAGGAGGACAGTATGATAAAAGATTATATAACCATTATAGGCGGAGGATTAGCAGGAACAGAAGCTGCTTATCAGATTGCCAAACGAGGAATTAAAGTAAAATTATATGAAATGAAACCAATTAAATTTTCACCAGCACATAGTAATCAAAACTTAGCAGAAATTGTATGTAGTAATTCATTCAAATCCAATTTATTAACAAATGCATGTGGATTACTAAAAGAAGAGTTACGAAAATTAGATTCTTTATTAATTAAAATAGCAGATGAAACAAGTGTGCCTGCTGGACAAGCATTAGCAGTGGATAGAGAAGTGTTTTCAGAAAAAGTAACAAAAGCCATAGAAGAAAATGAAAATATAGAAATTATACATGAAGAAATTACCAATATTGAAGAATTAGCAAAAGAGGGAATTGTTGTTATTGCAACAGGACCATTGACATCAGATGATTTGGCGAAAAATATTCAAAAGATTACTAACCAAGACAAATTATATTTTTATGATGCAGCAGCACCTATTATAAACAAAGACAGTATTAATTTTGATATTGCTTTTTATGGAGATAGATATGCACAAGAAAAGAAAAAGGACGAAAGTATAGAAGAATGGAAACAGCGATTAGAAGAAGAGAAAGAAGAGCAAAGCTATATTAATCTTCCTATGACACAAGAGGAATATGAAAAATTTGTAAAAGAATTGGTACATGCAGAAGTAGTAACATTACACGATTTTGAAAAAAGAGAAATATTTGAAGGGTGTATGCCAATAGAAATCATGGCTCAAAGAGGTTTAGATACTTTGCGATTTGGACCATTAAAACCAGTCGGATTTGATGACCCAAGAACAGGTAGAAGACCATATGCAATTGTACAATTAAGACAAGATGATAAACAAGCAACCATTTACAATATGGTAGGTTTTCAAACGAATTTAAAATATGGAGAACAAAAAAGAATTTTTTCGATGATACCAGGTTTAGAAAATGCAGAATTTATAAAATATGGCGTAATGCATCGAAACACCTATATTAATTCAACAGAGTTATTAGATGAAACCTATCAGCTAAAAACGAATCCCCATATTTATTTTGCAGGTCAGATAACAGGGGTAGAAGGATATGTAGAGTCTATTTCTTCTGGTATGGTGGCTAGTTTAAATGCTATAAAAGATTTTCAAAATATAGATGAAATACACGAAGACCATAAAGTTATTTTTTCACCATATACAGTTATAGGGAGTTTAGCACAATATATATCTACGCCAAATGCTAAATTTCAGCCAATGAATGCAAACTTTGGAATATTACCAGAATTAGAAGGGAAAAAAATAAAAGATAAAAAAGAAAGATATATGAAATTAGCAAAGAGAGGTTTAAATGATTTAGAAAATACATTACAAAATCATTACAGCTATATTAAATAAATGTGACAATATTGATTTTATTAATTAATACTGTTAAAATATACTTGTGATAACTAAAAATTGAAGAAAAATTGACAAAGTAAACATAATGTGATATACTATAAAAGTATGAAAAATAAATGCAAACAAAAGAATCTAGTATATCTAATATCAAGAAAGGAGAAAAGTATATGGGTGAGTTACAAGAGAAAAAAGAGCAAATTATTAAAAGGCTGAGAGAGATAAATGAACAATTGACAGAGGATGTGATTGAAAATGCAACAAGAGAAGAAATGGAACAATATATAGAATTGATTGATTCTATAACAGCAAGATTAGAAACATTAGATGTGTTAGAAGAAAATGATTAGTTATAAGGAGGAATAAAAAATGACAATGCAAGAAATACTTAATGCTTTAGCAACAATACAACAAGACCTTAAAAAGATTGATTTATCAAAAGATAAAGATGTAAGTAAAATGGGGGAATCTGCTGATAAGGCAATAAAAGGTATAGATAAAGTTACTGTTGATCAAGGATTTACTGAGGAACATTTAAATGCTACAATAGATATGTTAAGAAACACAAATGCAGAAGTAGAAAAGTATGATTCTAATAAAGAAAAAGCTAAAATAGTAGGAAACATGTCAAAACGTGATGAGATATTAAAGAATGTAAGAGTAAAAGAAGCAGTAGCAAAAAAAGTAAAAGGAAAATATGATGAAATTAACAAAAAGAAAGCTGTTATTGAAAAGTATAAAGAAAAGTTTAATCCAGATGATTTAGCAAAAAGAGAACAAGATAGATATGATGTCAATGAAAACAGAATGAAAGCAAATGAAAATAGAAGAAGAGAAGTTATTGACTTTTCAGATAGAGTTAATGGAGAGTTAACGGAAATCAATGAAAACTTAACATTAGTTAATGAATTATCTAAATTAAAGGAACAATCCAAAAAACTAGAAGATATAAAAACAGAATTAGCAACAGAAAAAGCAAAAGCAGATGCGGATTCAGGACTTATTGATATTTATAAACAAAGTATTAAAAAACAAGAAATACAATTGAATGACAGTTATAAAAAAATAACAGATAAATATAAAACAGTTTCAATTGATCCAAAAAACTTGGAAGTAAGTATTACAAACGCTCAAAATACGGCAAGATCAAATATTGCTACAGCAAGAACAAAAATTCATGGAACTCTAACAAATGCAGAGAAAAAATATAATTATACAGCAGGATTTGAAACATTTTTGCAAGATAGAATCAATGCGGCTAGAACAGACAAAGAATATGTAGAAGTTTTTAATGAAGCAAAAAGAGAATTAGAAGCAGAGAATATAGATCTTAGATTTGAAAATGATAAAATCAGCGAAAATATAGAAACAATTAGTAGAGGAAAAGAAGCTTTAAAAGCTGGAAATCCAACAAGAGGTACAGGTGAAAATCCAGAACCTACTGAAGAAGAAATTCAAGATGTAATAAATTCCGATTCAGAAATTAGAGCTTTAGCTCCAGTATTGACAGACAAGGAAATGAAACAAAGAGTCTATGAATCATTGACAGAGGATAAAAAAGGAAAATTCCATCCGATATTATTTATAAAATCACGTGGTAAGAAAGCGCAAGAAGAATGGAAAAAATCATATGAAAAAGAAATGAGAGAAAAAGCAATAGAAAAAATAAAAAGTGAGAAGAGAGAAAATTCTCTAGCAGCTAATAAAGTGGATTTAAAGAGACAAAAATTCATGGATTCATTATTTACTTATGTCATGAATGCTGATAGTAAAACTGTAAATCAAATGGATCAAGATATAGAAAAAGGGAAACCAGGAGATACTTTAACAAAAGTTTATGATGAGATGGAAAAATAAGAACAATAAATTAAAAAGGAAAATATACATGCAATAAGAATTTGGGCAAATAGTAAATTTTAATGAAACCCATTGACATAGTAATAAAAAAATGGTAAAATAGAACCGCTATGGGAAAAGCTACAAATGGCTATTTCCGTAGTGGTTTTTTAAAGTTTATAACAAAATAGAAAACAGGAGGTGAAATTTAAGTGCCAACAATTAATCAACTAGTAAGAAAAGGAAGACACACAGGAGTACCAAACTCAAAATCTCCACCATTACAACACGCATGGAACTCAACAAATAAGAGATTAACAAACAACAGAGCTCCACAAAAAAGAGGAGTTTGTACAGTTGTTAAAACAGTTACACCTAAAAAGCCAAACTCAGCTTTAAGAAAAGTTGCCAGAGTTAGACTTTCAAATGGT
>CALXQV010000065.1 GCA_944390535.1 uncultured Clostridia bacterium
CACTGGAGACCGTGGGTTCGAGTCCCATCTTCCACCCCATATATATTGGGCTGTAGCCAAGCGGTAAGGCACCAGACTTTGACTCTGGCATGCGCTAGTTCGAATCTAGCCAGCCCAGCCAAAAAAATAGTATTAGTTTTTTATAACTCTAATACTATTTTTTGTTTTGTAAGAATGGAGAAAAATATGATAAAACATATTGTTATTTGGAAATTCAAAGAAAATCAAGAAGAAAAAATGAAAGAATTTTTAGATGGATTAAACAAACTAAAAAATATCATTCCAGAAGTCAAATTTATAGAAACAGGAATTAATATAAATCCTGAAAATGAATATAATGCTATATTAATTTCTGAATTTGAAACCATGGAAGATTTAGAAACTTATAAAAACCATCCAGAACATATCGAAGTATCAAATTTGTGTAAATCTATTAGAATAGATAGACAAGCAATTGATTATGAAATATAGATAGGAAGTATAAAATAGGAGACAATAATCAAAAATGAATTTAGAATGGATCAAGAATGCGAATACAAAAAAAATAGGAAAACAAATAGAGTACTTTGAGGAAATTTCTTCTACACACATATATGCTAAAACAATCGCTATAGAAGAAAATGTAGATGGAAAAATAATTTTAGCAGAAATGCAAACAAATGGAATTGGAACAAAAGGAAGACAATGGTATACAGGGAAAAATAAAAATATTGCAATGACAATCATACTAAAACCAAAATGCAAAATTGACCAATTAGAAGGTTTAACGATAGCAATAGCAAAATCTATGCAACAAGCAATACAAGAATTATACCAAGTGCATTTAGAAATAAAAGAACCGAATGATTTAATGTTAAATGGTAAAAAAATATGTGGTATTTTAACTGAGATAAATACAATGTCAGGAAAAATTCATTATTTATTAATCAGTTTAGGATTTAATGTTAATGAAGATTGTTTTTCAAAAGAAACGCAGATGTTAGCAACTTCATTAAAAAAAGAATTTGCAAAAGTATTCCAAAGAGAAGAAATTATAAAAAAATTTATAGAAATTTTAGAGAAGGAAATAGAAAGATAGTTCTATTTCTTCTTTTTTATAAATATACATTAAAAAGAAAAGAAGAAAGGAGGCTATGATTTTATATCATAAGACAAAATATGGAAAATTCAGATAATGTAAATAATAAAAATTTTATAAATATATTAAAAGGGCTAGGAATCGCTTTTGTGATTACTTTTGTTTTTTTGTTAATTTTATCAATTGTTTTAACATATACAAATACTTCTGAAAATATTGTCAATCCAACAATTATAATTATTACAGCACTTAGCATATTGATAGGAAGTAGTATTAGCAATATAAAAATAAAAAAGAATGGACTAATTAATGGAGGAATTTTAGGTGGAGTATATATTATTCTACTCTATCTATTTTCCAGCATATTTCGCATGGAATTTACGCTAACAATACAATCTATTATAATGATTGTTACAGGAATTGTTTTTGGGATTTTAGGTGGAATTATAGGAGTGAATATATCCTCAAAATAAGTATAGATTAAAACAGATAGTACGCAAAAATAACCATAGATAAATTTTATCTATGGTTTTAAACTATTAAGTAAGTAAATTTAATCTGTATAATTGGTATATATGACACGATTCCAATAGTTAATAAGATGTTGTTTTTCTGATTTTGGTACAATACTCATTCTAATAGCAGAAAATGGTTTATCATGGGCATAAGTTGTTTCCTCCCCATCAGAAGAAGCTCTTAACCAGCCTACTGATGCTACATAAATTTGATAAACAATAGAATATTCTTCACAATTCTTTAGCTGAAAAGCAATGCCAGAAAGACCATATAAATTCTGTTTTGCAATTTCTTCAGGAAGTGGGTTTACCTGATTTATACAAGAATAACCAGTATCATTATGCCCACGGCCTCCTAGCTGTAAAGCAAGTTTACCAAAAAAATGAATAGCATTTAGTCCATAGATATCATACCAAGTGGTAGGACTAGGGCTATAACCATGAAAGTACTTAATTTCTGAAGCAATACAGATAGCAGAAGTATTTTCGCCCCAATAGGTGTAATCAAAAACTCTACCTTGCAAAATAGAATGATTCATATCACTATCTAAATAAGCAATGACTCTTTCTGTTTTTTTAGAAGAGGAATCTAATATGGCTTGATTTCCCGAAATTTGTCCACTATGATTAAATTCACTAATAGGATAACCATTATCATTAACATAATAGAGCATCATATTTGTAGCATGCTGAATACTCACAAAGACGTCAGAGACATTACCAGCATAATCAGTTATGGTAATAGGATATGCAACAGGTGATGGAAACATTTTAGATAAAGAAGAATTGCCATTATAAAAATCCCAGCCATCTAAGGGTCTTATATTTTCATTAGAGTGGATAATATATTGAGATTGGTTATTTTCAATTGTTAATTCCTCACAACTAGAAGTAGGAGAAATATTATCAATGATAACACCTGTATCAAATTTTTGAAAGTCATTTTTTAATCCAAAAGAATCTTCGATGATTCCCTCAGGAAAAACAATGCTTAAAGTTCCATTACCAGTCAAACGAGAAAGCATAATATCATAAATCATTTCGCCATTGTCGTTAGAAATTAAATATAGTTTTATAGTTGGATGGATAGCAAGGTCATCAACAAAAATGCTAATCATATCATCAGCAAAGTGATTGATAGCAACATGTTTTTCTATTATCTTTACTCTAAGAGAAATACGATGTGTGTTATTAGCATATTTTTCATAGCCTGTATTTGTATTAGAAATGCCTATAACTTCTATTTGTGGTTTTTTATGAATTTGAATTTTAGTAGCAATAAAAGAATCTTCAAACATATATTTAGAAAAGCTAGTTTGATAGAAAAATGGAATGGTAAAAAAAGTAATAAAAAATAAAAATACAATTAATATTTTTTTGTTCAAAAAATCCCTCCTTGTATAGAATAATAAATCTAAAATGGGTGTAACATTTTAGTAAAAATATAAATTATAATTGGAAATTTGAATGAATTTGAAATAAAATATTTGAATATGAATATGTGCATTATATAGTAGTTTCCAAAAAATGTCAACAAGTGCTATATCCTAAAATAGCAAAATATAGTCTTTAAGATTGTCGAATTTTGCGATGAAAATCCTAAAAAAGTAGAAATAAATAATTGACAATGTAAAAATATGGAATTATAATGTACTTACATTTTTTTCTATAGTTTTTTTTAGATGAATTTTAATTTCGAATTTATCCAATATCATTTAAAACAAAAAATAAATAAAAAAGGAGGTATGCCTATTTGAATAAAAAGAAAAAGATTTTGCTAGTCATATGTGTATTACTAGCGATTACAATATCTTTTATTGGTGGTAAAACTTTTTCAAAATACGTATCAGAAGTAAAAGGAACAGGAACAGCAGAAATAGCAAATTGGGTATTTAAAGTTAATGGGAAAGAAGATGTGGTTCAAAATGTGAATTTATTATCTACATATAATAATGAAACTTTAATCAATAATAAAGTAGCACCAGGAACAAGTGGAAGTTTTAATATTGTAGTAGATGCAACAGGTTCAGAAGTTGGAATTGACTATACAATACAATTTTTAAATGAAAGTGAAAAACCACAAAACTTACGATTTACATATCAGGATAAACAATATGCAACGATACAAGAATTAGAAAAAGATTTATCAGGAACCATAAGTGCAAATGATGAAAATAAAACAAGAACCATTACAATTGATTGGGAGTGGCAGTATGAAACTGGTGAAAATGAAAACGAAATAAATAAAAACGACAAAATAGATACAAACAATGCAAAACAATTGCAAAATTACACGTTTGATATATATGTTACAGGAACACAGGTTATGCCACAATAGAAGATAAATAAAATATTATGAATATGATAACCCCTAAAAAATATATAAATTAGAATAAAACTAACTAGTCTTTAGTGAATCAAATTTTAGAAATAAAGAATTAAAATCAGATTGAATCTTCTAAATGTAATTATAGAAAAGATGTATAAACAAAAGAACAAAATATAAAACAAATTAAAAAGTATTTAGCAGAATAAATAATCTTTGTGATTCATTAAGAGGACAAGTTCCTCTTAATGGATATATAAATCGAGAGGAGAAGATAGATGATAAAACGAAAAACATTAAAACTAAAATTTCTAAAAGGACAGAAAATAAGCAATAAAAAACAAAAACTGATGACTGTTTCCATTATATTGATTATTGGTATTACATTTTTTTCAGGAGTAAGTGTTGGAAAGGCAGTATATAATACAAATATAAAGAATAAAACCCAAATTGCAAAGCCAATCTTAGAAGTAGAGAAAGAATCAGAAATCATGATTACAGAAGATAATAAAAAAGGAGAATATAAATTTTTAGTAAAAAATTATAACCAAAAAGAAGAGATTTCTCAAGTGGACTTAACATACTATATAGAAATATTAGAAGAGAACTTAGAAGATTGTATAACCTATGAACTATATAAAGAAAATGAAAAAATAGAACTAAAAGAAAATAAGACAGAAGAAATGGTATTGCATAGAGATGTCAAAGAAGAACAAAATTATACTTTAAAAGTTATGTATAACGAAAATAAAAATACAATAGAAGATATTATGCAAGATATACAAGTCAAAGTTCATTCAGAACAATTAAAAATATAGGTGAGAAAAATGAGAAAAAGAAAGAAACGATATATGGCTATTACTATACTATTAATATGTATCATTTTATGGGGTATATATTTTGTAAAATATGATTTTTTACAAGAAGATTTACTATTTTTTGAATTTTTAAATTTTAGGAGACAATCAGATAATGCGTTAGACATAGAAAAAGAACATATCAATGAAATTGGAAAAACTACAAATGCAAAAGCGGTGTATTTCCAAGTAAGTTATCAAAATAGGAAATGGGGAGCATTAAATTTAGACCAGACAATTGATAGTAAAACTTTGGTATATGAGAAAATAGCACCAGGCACAAGTGGAAGATTTGATATTATATTAAATAGTAATGAAAATATGCAGTATCAAATTGAGTTTGAAAGCAATAATGAAAAACCAACTAATTTATGTTTTTTTACAGAAGAAGACGAAAAAAGGTATACAAGCTTAGAAGCATTAGGAGAAACACTAAAAGGTTCAATTTTGAAAAATGAAGAAAAAAAGTTATCAATTGATTGGGAATGGAGATATGAAACAACGAAAGAACAAGACAAAATAGATACAACAGAGGCTAAAAAGATTAGAGAATATAATTTTATAATATATGTACAAGGTTATTAGAATACTATGCAAATCATAAATTATTTAGTAGTATTCTAATAATTTGCATAAAATACTTGTAAAAAGTGAAAGGAAACTATATAATATACATGTATATTGGGGTGTAGCCAAGCGGTAAGGCAGATGGCTCTGACCCATCGATGCGTAGGTTCGAATCCTACCACCCCAGCCAAAATATAATGGAGGAACAAAGGATGAAAAAGGATAATTTAGGGATTACTTTGGTTAGTTTGGTAATTACAATTATCGTATTATTGATATTGGCGTCAATTACAGTATATAGTGGAATTAATACAATACGTTCTGCAAGATTAACAAAATTTACAGCAGAATTAAAAATGATGCAACAAAAAGTAAATGAATTATATGACAGTTATACAAACAATAAATCTGTAACTGTCAATGGAACAGAATATATTGGAACCAATATACAAAATATTGGACAAAATCCAGAAGGGATTTTTAATACAACTAGATTAGAAGAAGTTTTTTCAGAAACTGGCTCTGGTATCACAGATAGAACAGGGTATATGTATTATGATACAGAGCTGATTCACAATTTAGGTTTAGAGAACATGGAATATGAGTTCTTTGTCAATGTGGAAAAAAGAAGTGTTGTTAGTATAGAAGGGTTTAATGATAATGGAAACATATATTATACCCTAGATCAAGTCCCAAATGGTGTATATAATGTGGAATATAATCAGACAGAAGGGAATTTGAATTTTACAGTTATATCAGAATTTAAAGCTGGTCAGAGAAAAATCAGAATTACGAATATTGAATATGATAAATATATACATAAATGGCAAATTAGATTTAGAGTAAAGGCAAGAGAAGGAGAAGAAGAAAATACATGGGATACAACAGAAGAGTTTACAGGAAATGAATATACTGTAGATATTCCAACAGAAAATTTGTTAGAGGATTATGAAATACAAATAGTTCACGGAAATGAAATTACTTCAGAAATAAAAGTAGCAAATGCTATTAAAATAGGAGACTATGTAAATTATACCTATGACTCAAAAACAGCAGGATATAATTTGTTATCAACGCAAAGTGGGTACACAAGTAATCAAACAGTAAACCAAAAAAGTGGAATGAAATGGAGAATTTTAAATATTCATGAAAACGGAACAGTAGATTTATTAGGAGATATAGATTCATCAGACCAAACCATATATTTTCAAGGAGCATTAGGATATAATAATGGGGTGTATTTATTAAATGACATATGCAAAGAACTGTATAGTAATAATGATTTAGGAATAACAGCTAGAAGTGTAGATTTAGAAGATATAGAAAGTCAAATGAATGAAACAGGAATTGCAACAAGGGATGCATATATATATAATGGAGTACAATATGGAAGCACAAAAACATATATAGATAGTTATGCAAATTATCCAAATCTATATGCACAAGAAAAAGGAAGTGGAATAGATACAGAAACAGTAAAAACAAGTGGGATAGAGGTAAGTGATAATGGATACACAAGCCCAACAACAGAAACTTCAACTAAGGCAAGTAGTTTAACTGTAACACAAACATATTACAACTTTAGTAATACCCCAGCAAATTATTTTAAAGATTATGATGGAGGTAATAGTACAGTAAGAGACATATGGTTTAATACAGGAACAACTTATTGGTTGGCTTCCCGCTTTGTCGCATGTGACTCGACTTATGCTCACTTCGGCTTACGCTTTGTGACTGGTGAGCACCTTTACGGTTACGGCCTGTTCTTTTCGAGTGCTACGACGTATAACCCTGCCTATGGTCTTCGTCCTGTCGTTTCTCTAGGTTCTCATATCAAAATCCAAGTATACGAAGGGGGAAACGGTAATACAAATATGCATGAGATTAATAAAGAGTAAGCTATAAGGAAAGGGTGTTATAAAAATTAGATAATCGATTAATAATTTTAATTTTCCAATATTAGATAAGGTATTAGAGATAAATGGTAATAAATATGAAAAATGAACAACAAAAAAACAAGATGTATATTGTTTAGATTTAGACATAATGCTGTTTAGAAATATGGATGTAACTAAATTGGATAGTAAATATAAGATACATGATTTAGATACTGCAAATCCTTTTTGGAAAAAATATTAAGAACAGAAGAAAGAGAAACCGATGAGTTTCAAAAAAATAATAATAAGGAAGTAAATTAACTGTAAATTTACTTCCTAATAGCATAACAATGATTACTCTAATTTTAATTTTTCATCCATCTTTTCTAGTCTACGAACACTACTATTATTTTTCAATAATTGTAACTGTTTTTTTGCTGTATTATTCAATTTTACAATTCTTTCACTTTGAGAAAGTCCACTTGTTATCATTTCAGCATTTAAATTTTCAAGATTTGCTAACACTACTAAGTGTAAAATATCTGTATAGTCTCGAATATTTCCATCTAAATTAGGATTGCTGTCTCTCCATTCTTTTGCTGTCATTCCAAATAAAGCAACATTTAATACATCAGCCTCATTTGCATATACATATTGTTTCTGTTTTTCAGTTAATGTTGGGACAATAAATTCTTTTATACTATCTGTGTGAATAATATAATTAGTTTTAGATAATTCCCTTTTTACAGACCACTCAATTTTATTTTGATACGCTTCATTTATTTTTAATCTTTCAAATTCAGTTATTAAATATAGCTTAAATTCTGGACTTAGCCAACTTGCAAATTCAAAAGCAATATCTGGGTGTGCAAATGTTCCAATGCTATATCTATCACCTTTTGAAATAATTCCAATACTATTTGTTCTTTTTATCCATTGTGTAGGTGACATAGCAAAAGAGTTTTTTCCATATTCATTTTTAATTTGGTCGAATTCGACCAAATTAAAATTAGAATTATGCAATTGTTCCCAAAGCCCTATATAATCGATTGTGCTAACTCTTCTTAGCCAGTTCTTCACTGTAAAAGATGGGTCGCTTGAATTTTGATATTTAGCTAAATCAGTTAATGATATAAAGTCTGTTTTATCAATTCTAATAACACTTATAGGCGTGTCCTTTACTATTATTTCTGTTTTTATAAGTTCGTTCTTCATAAATATCACTTCCAATCTCTTTAACTCTGGCATTTATTATAAAACAATTGTTTGCAAATGTCAAGCAAAAATCTAAATATAAATTAACTCTTTGAATATTATTTCTTCAACAGACTCATTATAATTATTCATAAGTCCAGTCCATTTTAAAGGGTCAGTATTTTTCAAATTTTCATCAATGGGATTTTTTTCCAGCATTTGTTTCATAAGTAGGTCAAATCTTCCTTTAGCTTGTCTATTACTTTTTTACTATAATCTTATATCTGTTTAGCTGTCTTTTACAAAATATATTTTTTATAAAATTTAAAGTATACTTAACTTAAGTCTACAGGTGTATAACTTATGTATATTAATTACTTTGTGAATTATATTTTACTCTTACAATCTACTAGAGAAAACGATTTTGATTTTTCAGAATAGTTTTCTTTACTTTTTGGTAAAATTAGGATATAATATAGCAAGTTAACAAGATAAAAGGAGAGATGTATATGCAAGAAAACAATCAAAATAACCAAACAGAAGAATTAGATATCAATCATTTAATGCAAATAAGAAGAGATAAATTAGCAGAATTACAAGCACAAGGAAAAGATCCATTTGAAATTACAAAATTTAATCGAACCAATACAGCAGGAGAAATCAAGGCAAATTATGAAACATTTGAACAAAAAGATGTCACTGTTGCAGGAAGAATTATAGCAAAAAGAATTATGGGAAAAGCATCATTTTGTACAATTCAAGACTGTGATGAAAAAATTCAAAGTTATGTCAGTATCAATGAATTAGGGGAAGAAAGTTATAAATCATTCAAAACATTTGATATAGGAGATATTATAGGAATTACAGGTTTTGTATTTAAAACAAGAACAGAAGAAATCTCTGTACATGCAAAAGAAGTAACACTACTTTCAAAATCTTTAAGACCATTGCCAGAAAAATTCCATGGACTAAAAGATGTAGACTTAAGATATCGTCAAAGATATGTGGATTTAATTATGAATCCAGAAGTAAAAGAAACCTTTATCTTAAGAAGTAAAATTATCAAAGAAATTAGAAATATATTAGATGAAAAAGGATTTTTAGAAGTAGATACACCTATGTTAAATACGATTTCAGGAGGAGCAACCGCAAAACCATTTGTAACACATCATAATGCTTTAAATATTGATATGTATTTAAGAATTGCTACAGAACTAAATCTAAAAAGATTAATTGTTGGTGGCTATGATAAAGTTTATGAAATGGGAAGAATCTTTAGAAATGAAGGGATGGATCAAAAACATAATCCAGAATTCACATCAATAGAGCTATATGCAGCATATCAAGATTATCATGATATGATGGATATTACAGAAGAGTTATTTTCAAAAGTGGCTCAAAAAGTTTTAGGAACAACAAAAATTACCTATCAAGGACAAGAAATAGATTTAAAACCAGGCTGGAAAAGAATTTCTATGATAGACTCTATAAAAGAAGTAACAGGAATTGATTTTAATGAAATTCAAACAGATGAGGAAGCAGTTAGCTTAGCAAAAGAAAGAAAAATAGACATTCCAGACAAAACAAAAGAAACAAGAGGAGATGTAATTAGTCTATTCTTTGAAGAATATGTTGAAAAAACATTAATTCAGCCAACCTTTATTTATGATTATCCAGTAGAAGTTTCACCACTTGCTAAGAAATGTCCTAAAGATAAGAGAATGACAGAAAGATTTGAAGCATTTATTGGTGGAAGAGAATATGGAAATGCTTTTTCAGAATTAAATGACCCAATTGACCAATATGAAAGATTTAAAAAGCAAGTAGAAGCAAGAGATGCAGGAGATGAAGAAGCTGGAATGATGGATGAAGATTATATCCAAGCTTTAGAAATTGGATTACCTCCAACAGGTGGATTAGGAATTGGAATTGATAGAATGATTATGTTATTAACAGATGCAGCAACCATAAGAGATGTGTTATTATTCCCAACCATGAAACCATTAAATTAGAATAGCAAAACTTTATAAAGTAGTATGTTAGTAATACGAAAAATGATGAAATGATAAACTTAGGAGGTAAACATGATTTTAGAGAATAAATTAAAAATTACTGACCAAGTGGAATTATCAAGAGAAGAAGAAAAAATAAGTAAGACGCGTGCTAAAGAAATGTTTGAAACAGGGTATTTAAATGAACTAGAGGCAGGAACATTTGATTCTCTGAAAAAAATTCATAAATATTTATTTGGTGAAATATATGAATTTGCAGGAACGTTAAGAAAGGTAAATATAGCAAAAGGAAATTTTAGATTTACACCTTTAGCTTACCTTGAAGAAGCAGTTAAAAATATTGAGAAAATGCCACAGTCGACTTATGAAGAAATTATTGAAAAATATGTAGAAATGAATGTTGCACATCCATTTAGAGAAGGCAATGGGCGAAGTACAAGAATTTGGCTAGATGTAATTTTAAAAAAAGAATTAAATTTAGTAGTAGACTGGGCTAAAGTAGATAAGACAGACTATTTACTTGCAATGGAACGTAGCCCTATAAAAGATATAGAAATTAAGGAATTATTAAAAAAGAGTTTGACAAATAAGGTTAATGACAGAGAAATATATATGAAAGGGATAGATACTAGTTATTTATATGAAGGATATTTAACATTTAAAACAGAAGATTTATAAAAATAAAAAATAACATAAAGAAAGTAAAAATGTTAAAAAGAAAAACGATAATGTTAATTAAGGGGAAGATAGGAGTTTTATATGTTTAACTTTTCATTTGATAAAAGAATGATTTATATTATATTAGGAATTATGGTATTATCCATGGTTGTACAATATTTGGCAAATCCAGGAATGTTATTTTCACTATTAATAAGTGTACCAGGTGTATTAATTGCCATTACATTCCATGAATTCGCACATGCATTTGTAGCAGATAAATTAGGAGATGACACAGCAAGAAGAGAAGGAAGGCTTAGTTTAAATCCGCTTGACCATTTAGACCCCATTGGAACTGTATTATTGTTATTTGCAGGATTTGGTTGGGGAAAACCAGTCCATGTAAATCCAAGAAACTATACAAGAAAAATGTCTATGGAAAAGGGAGAAGCAATTGTATCTATTGCAGGACCAGTAATGAACTTTTTACTTGCGATTATATTTGCTATTATATATTATGGAATTTATAAATTTGCAGATACATCATTTTTACTATCTACAATGGGTGGAATTCTTATGAGTTTAATTAGTGCAACTGTATCTATTAATGTAGGATTAGGATTATTTAACCTAATTCCTTTACCACCATTAGATGGTTCAAAAGTGATTATGCCATTTTTACCATATAATGCAAAATCATTTTTTATTAACAATGAGCAAATTTTTTATATCATTTTTGTTGTATTATGGATAACGGGGTTAGCATCACGAATGATTACACCAGGAATTAGTGTGGTAGGAGATTGGATTTCAAATTTAGCAAGAATGATTTGGGGATTATAAATAAAAAGAAAAGACTGTTTGGAAAGAGCTTCCAAACAATCTTTTCTTTTTTTAAGCTTTATAAAAGTCAAAATCTTCTGGATGAGCTTTGATATAAGCTACATCCTTTTTAATGGTCTTTAGAGAATATACGGAATATTCTGCGATTTCTTGAGGAGATAAGCCTTCCTGAAGAAATAAATGGGCTACCTCCTCTCGTCTCCGTGCTATCCTTATAGCAGCTTCCGCAGCGGCTTGTATTCTCCTTTTCTTAGTCATTTTTATCCTCCTAATATACTATTTAGCTTTATATATATAGGATACCAGATTTACATAAAAAAATCAAGTTTTACAATTTTTGAAAATCTTTACTTATTAATAGATAAATGATATAATAGACGAGAAATATATATAAAAAGCAAGAAAATCAATAGAGATAAAATATAGATACATGGAGGAAACATGAAAGCAATATATACATTAGGAATCGAATCAAGTTGTGATGAAACATCAGTAGCAATCGTAAAAAATGGTAGAGAAATTTTATCTAATGTGATTGATACACAAATCCCAATACATGAAAAATATGGAGGTGTCGTACCAGAAATAGCTTCTAGAAATCATATTGAAGCCATTTCTAGAGTAACCAAAAAAGCTTTAGAAGAAGCAAAATTGACGTGGGAACAAATCGATGCCATTACACCTACCTATGGACCAGGCTTAGTAGGCGCGTTATTAGTGGGATTATCCTATGCAAAAGCATTAAGTTTTGCTATCAATAAACCATTAGTTGGAGTCAATCACATTCAAGGACATATCGCAGCAAATTATATTACATATAAAGAACTAGAACCACCATTTTTATGTGTCATGATGTCAGGTGGTAATACACAAATTATATATGTTAAAGACTATACAGAATTTGAGGTCTTAGGAAAAACAAGAGATGATGCTATTGGAGAAGCATTTGATAAAGTAGCAAGAGTCGTAGGGCTTGGATATCCAGGAGGTCCCAAAGTAGATAGATTAGCAAAAGAAGGAGAACCAACCATAGATTTACCAAAAACACATTTTGAAAATTTGGATTTCAGTTTTAGTGGAATAAAAACAGCAGTTCTGAATCTATATCATAAACATCCAGAAATGAGTAAAGCAGATTTATGTGCAAGCTTTGAAAAAACAGTATCAGAAATTTTAATTGAAAATGTAACTAAGGCGATACAGCAAACAGGAATTAAGACAATTGTATTAGCAGGAGGGGTATCAGCAAGTCCTTATATAAGAAAAGCATTTGCTGATTTAGAAAAAAAGCAAATAAAAATATATATGCCTGATTTAGCATTATGTACAGATAATGCAGCTATGATTGCTTCAGCAGGATATTACAACTATATTCAAGGGAAAAGAGATACATTAGATTTAAATGCGATACCAAATTTAAAATTATAAAAAAGGGGAAACACAATGGAAAAAGAAAATAAAATACAAGGCAGAAAAGGAAAAAATATATATAGAAATATAATGATTATTTTCATAATTGTTATATTCATGGTATTATCAGCAGTTTTATACTATAAAGTAAACTCAGAGGTAAAAAAAGCAGAAGAAATTTTTGGAAATGAATATTGTGAAGCTATTTTACATATGGCAACAAGGGATTTAGTAAAACATGAATGTAAAATTTGTGGAACACAATTTGAAGATTCTTCAATGCATGCAGATATTTGTGAAACTTGTGCTAAAAAAACCAATAGATGTGATTTTTGTGGAAAAAGAATTACAGAAGAAATAAAAGCACAAAGGGAAAATTTATCAGGAAAGTAGAAAAATGCATAAATCAATTTAAAGGAATATATAAATATAAGATAAAAGTTTAACGTGATAGAAGTAATCAATATACAGAATGGAGAGATATATGGCAATCTATACAATAGGTGACCTTCATTTATCCTTTAATGAAAATAAACCAATGAGTGTATTTGGAGAAAATTGGGAAGGATATGAAGAAAAAGTAAAAGAAAACTGGACGAACCTGGTAACAGAAAACGATTTAGTGGTTTTACCAGGAGATTTTTCATGGTCAATGTATTTAAAAGATACATATAAAGATTTTGAGTATGTAAATATATTACCAGGAAAAAAACTTTTATTAAAAGGCAACCATGATTACTGGTGGTCCACAGTAAATAGTATGAGAAATTATATAAAGGAAAACCATTTTAAAGATATTGACTTTATATATAACAATGCATATGAATTTGACAATAAAATCATTGTAGGTACAAGAGGATGGTCTTTTGGAGAAGATAGTGAAAGTAAAAAAATGATTCAAAGAGAAGTGGCAAGATTAGAATTGTCTATAAAAAATGGTATAGAAAATTATGGAGAAGATAAAGAAATGATTGCATTTTTACACTATCCACCAATCATCTATCAAAATATACAAAAACAAGAAATGAATGAGTTTATAAAAATGTTAAAAAAATATGATATAAAAAAATGTTATTATGGACATTTACATAGTACAGCAATAAAAGATGCAGTAGAAGGAGAATATTTTGGGATTGATTTTCGATTGGTTAGTGCAGATGCCATTCAATTTAATTTAATAAAAGTAGAATAATATTTTGTCCATTGACAAAAAAAACAGGAATTGATAATATATACGTGTAATGGGGGAGAAGTATGAATATATATCCAGACGCATATTTTAAAAGAGTAGAAGATATTACAATAGAGTTTTTGAACAAACATAAAATAAAAACATTGTTATTAGATGTAGATAATACATTAGTAGATTATACAAAAAATATGACAGAAAGTGTTGCAAAATGGGCAAAAGAATTAAAAGGTCAAGGTGTAAAATTATATATATTATCTAATTCAAATGATAAACAAAAAATAAACAATATTGTACAAAAACTAGAAATACCATATCAATGTTTTGCAATGAAACCGTTAAAAAGAGGATTTAAAAAAGCACAAAAAGAATTACAAGAAAAAAGAGAACATATGGCTATTGTGGGAGACCAAATATTTACAGATGTCATTGGTGGTAAAAGATGCAAAATATATACGATATTAGTAGAACCAATAAAAGAAAAAGATTTTTGGTATACCGCATGGAAAAGACCAATAGAGAATAAAATAAAAAACAAATTAAAGCAGGAACGATAAACAGAAGAAAACGAAAAAACGGAAAGTAAAGGAGAAAAAAATGTATTATAATGATGTACATATAGGATATTATTTAGCAGTAGCGATTTTGGGATTAATAGTAGGACAATTGGTGGATTGGGCAAACAAACGATTACCAGAATATAAAAAAGTTATATCATTAGATATATTTAAAGAATATAAAAGAAAATTTAAGCCAAATTATATATTAATGTTACTAACATTAGGAATTTATGTTAGTTTAGTATATACATTAGGAATAAAAGATACTTGGATTGCTAATTTAGATTTAATAAAATATCTTATTTTAACACCTATGTTGTTATCTGCATTTGTGATAGATTATAAATTACAAATTATACCAAACAGATTAAATTTAACAATATTTGAAATAGGACTGTTAGTTGCCTTTATGTATGGGCTATCTGATGTGGCAATTACTTTAAATATGTTATTAGGTATGTTAGCTGGTGCAGGAATTTTTTTAGCAATTACCTTAGTGGGTGGAATATTTTATGGAAAAGAAGCCATGGGATTTGGTGATGTAAAATTAATGGGAGCATTAGGATTATTCTTTGGTTTATCCAATATTATCATTATTACATTAGTATCTTTCTTAATCGGTGCGATTTTAAGTATAGGATTATTAATCACGAAAATAAAGAAGACAGATGAGTATATACCATTTGGACCATTTATTGTGATAGCAACTTTTATCAGTATGTATATACCATTTGAAACAATAAAATTTGTATTAATGAAAATATTTACATTAGGTATGTATAATTAATGGCTAACTTTCATAAAAATAATAGAAAAAAGAGGGGCTGATACAATGAATCCTAAATTACAATGGTTAAGAAATAAAATGTCTAGCCTAGACTTACAAGGCTTAATTATATCTAATCCAGTAAACATTCGATATTTAACCAATATAGAAGCAGAAGGGATATTGTTATTAACAAGAAAAGAAAACATATATATTACAGATGCAAGATATATAGAACATGTTCATAGCATATTAACATTATATGATGAAATTATTGTCTATGATATAAAAGATGTATCAAAAGAAGATTATGAAAATTTCTTCATGTTTTGTGAAAATGTTGGATTTGAAGAATATGATGTTACATATGCACAATATAAAGAATATATGCAAAAATATAAAGTGAATAGTCTAGTAGAAACAGAACATATTATAGAAAAACAAAGAATGATAAAAGATGAAGAAGAAATTCATCATATTAGAAAGGCATGTGAAATTACAGATAATTGTTTTTCATATATCCTAAATTATATCAAACCAGGTATGACAGAAAAACAAATTGCAAATGAAATTGAAGAATATTATAAACAAAGAACAGATGGTATATCGTTTGACACAATTGTCGCATCAGGAGAAAATACCTCAAAACCACATGCAATACCAACAGATAGAAAAATACAAGCTGTAGATATTATAACCATTGATATGGGATGTAAAGTAAATGGATATTGCTCAGATATGACAAGAACTTTTTTTGTAGGAGAAGTTCCAGAATATATAAAACCAGTATATGATTTGGTATTAAAAAATCAAACACAAACAGCAAAGGACTTTAAAGATGGAGTCAGTACAAGACTATTGGCAAAAATGGTAGAAAATGATTTTAAGTTAAATGGATATGATTTAATTCATAGTTTAGGACATGGAATAGGAATGGAAATACATGAAGCACCATATATTAGTTATAAATCAGATACATTACTAAAAGAAAATATGGTAGTAAGCAATGAACCAGGAATCTATATTCCAGGGAAATTTGGTGTGAGAATAGAAGATACAGTTCAAATTACAAAATTTGGTTGTATAAATTTAACCAATTCTGAGAAGAATTATATTGTAATATAAATATTTTGCGAATTTTCCATTAAGAGGAAATAAAAAGTAAAAACATATAAAAGGCTTAAAATCAATAAATCCCTTGATTTTTAGAAAGAAATGTAGTAAAATATATAAAGTTTTGTAATAGTATTTGAAAAATGAAAGGAGAAATGAATATGGCATCAGTATATTCAGCAGGAGATTTTAGAAATGGAACAACATTTGAAATGGAGGGTAATGTATACAGAATTGTAGAATTCCAACATGTTAAACCAGGAAAAGGTTCTGCATTTGTTAGAACAAAATTAAAAAATGTGATTACAGGTGCAACATTAGAAAAAACATTTAACCCATCAGATAAATTCCCAGCAGCACAAATAGAAAAGAAAACAATGCAATATTTATATAATGATAGTGGTTTATATTATTTCATGGATAATGAAACATATGACCAAATACCATTAAATGAAGAACAAATAGGTGATTGTTTAAAATACTTAAAAGAAAATATGGAAGTAACCATTCTTTCATATAAAGGAAATGTATTTGCAGTAGAACCACCAATATTTGTTGAATTAGAAGTTACATATACTGAACCTGGATTTAGTGGAAACACAACAACCACATCAGGTAAACCAGCAAAATTAGAAACAGGTCTAGAAATTCAAGTACCTTTATTCGTTGAAATTGGAGATATACTAAGAATAGACACTAGAACAGGCGAGTATATGGAAAGAGTATAGAAAGGTGAATCTTTAATGGCTAAACTAAGAGAAGAATATAATCATTTTTTAGAGGATATAGAAAAGAATTTAAAAAACAAAGAAGATTTAGAATATGTAAAAGTAAGATTTACAATGTTTGTTGATAAAGTGATTGATGAAATGGATATGCTTATAGATTATAAAACACAGAAAATGAATGAATTAGAGCAAAAACAAAAAGAAATAGATAATAAGATGAGTAAAATGCAACAAATTATTGACAACATTGAAAAAGATATATATTCTGATGAAGGTTTTGATTTTGAAATCATTTGTCCATATTGTGACAATCAATTTGTGATAGATGTGGATGAAAATAAAACAGAAGTAGAATGTCCTGTTTGCAATAATATTATCGAATTAGATTGGTCAGGAGATGTAGAAGAAGATACAGATTGTAATGGGAGTTGTCCAGGTTGTCATGGATGTGATGAAGAAATACAAAAAGAGCAATTAAAAAGTGAAGAACAAACCATACAAGATACAGACAAAAAAGAAAATCAAGAAGAAAATAATGATGATGATATGTAAATAATAATAAATGGTATGATAAGAAAAATTTTGCAAAAAAGCCCCACATAGTTTCCTTGCTAGGATTACTATGTGGGGCTTTTTTAATGAATTAGTCTAAGCATTTATCTGCTTGAAACAAGCATAATACTGAAAACAATGGTATTAATACTAAGAAAAGCAGAAATCCATAGACTACGATAGTGGCAAGTAATTTTCCTAACAAATTGTAATTGCTTAAAAAGAAAAATAAGCTCCACACTATGGCCAAAACAGCAACAGCTGTTTTAGACATACCTTTCTTTCGGAAAAATGTATCTGCGAATTTTGTTAACCGCGGATACCTCCATATTAAAGGTTGGTCTTTCATGTAAACCCCTCCTTTCTGCATATTCAGTGAATTTTCACTGTATTTACATAATACCATAATATGCAATAAAAGTAAATAAAAATAACGAATTCAATACAAACCAATAACTCAAGATAAACAGTAAAATTAGCTAGAAAAAATCCAAAGGATTTTGATAGTTTCCGTCTATTCGAATTCCTAAGTGGAGATGTGTACCAGTTGTAGCACCATTTGTAGGTTTACCAGAAGAATCTGTATATTGATTTCCTTTTACACCATAAACATATTTAGGTCCCACATATCCGATGACTTGTCCTTGTTTTACAACATCTCCCACTTTTACAATATAATTTGGGGAACAATGACAATAGGTGATTTTGTAATTATCAAAAGAAAGAGTAATGGTATATCCACCAGCACCTAAAAATTGTGTAAATGTGATTTCTCCATCTGCTACGGCAATAAATTGTGTCCCTTCTGGAGCTGGAATGTCAATTCCAGAATGTGAGGAAGAAGCACCGAGAAGTTGGCGAAACTCTTTTTCCAAAGTAAGAACTAATTCTTGTATAACCAGGAAGAGGCCAAACAAAACCATCTGGATTTGTAGAAATAATCTCAGAATCTAAAGGGGAATATGTAAAACCATTAGAATAAATAATAGGGGTAAAACAAATGGTAATAAATAGAATGAAAAAAATAAGTATATATAAGTAAGTTTTTATAGTATGAAAAATAGACATCACCTCATTACAATAAAAAAATATATAATTATACAAAATAATAAATTAAAGTTGATTTTTTTGATAAATTATTGTTTAATAATAATTGTGATAAAGGAAGGAAAAAATATATATGCATACTTTAAAAAAATTGAATAATTACAATATTATGTTTGGGTTAAGAACGTTAAAAAGTATTTTTATAATTTTTTGTGATAGCTTTTTGGTGTTATATTTTTTTGAATTGAGTGATAGTAATATTTTACCAATAGCAATGTACAAATTAGTATCAATATTTACGGTTTATATAGTTATGTTTTTAGTAAGGAATATTTGTAAAACAAAATATAGAATTCATCTGATAAGATTGGGAATTATAGTTAATTTCATATATTTTCTTTCAATGTTGATTCTGAGAGAACATGTTATTGATTATATATATATGGTTGGATTTTTATATGGACTTCAGGTAGGGTTATACCAATCTACATATAATAATCTTGAATCAAATATGGTATCTAATAAGCAAAGAGCAAAATTTCTTGGAAGCTACTATGCTTCAAAATCAATAATATCAATAATTTTTCCTTTAATTTTTGGAAATTTAATATATGAAGAAGGATTTGCAAAAGCTTTAATTGTAGTATTAATTATTGTTTTTTTTCAAATTATATTATCGTGCCTAATTAAAGATAAAAATGTTCCTAAAAAATCAAAAACGAATTTAATAGAATATATGAAAATTGTAAAAGAAAATAGAATTATTAAAAATGTGTATAAAAAGAGTTTTTTTAATGGATTAACATATGAAGGTGCATTTAAGTATATTGTAACAATTTATATTATAAGAGTTTTTTCAACAAGTGTTAGTCTGGGAATATTTACTTCAATATTTGCATTGATTACTTGTGTATTAGGAATATTATTTGCAAAGTTAATTAATCCCCAATATTATGGGAATTTAATAAAAATTACAATGATATTTACCATAGTATCTTTATGTATTATGATATATAATTGCACAATGACAACTATTATACTATTTAATTTATTCCAAACAATTTCATTAGAATTAGTTAATTTAATAAATGAAAGTAGTGATTTAAATATATCTAATATAAGTGTTGTCAAAAAAAATTATAAAGTAGAATATTGGTTAGGAAATGAAACAGCACTGTTTCTAGGCAGAGTATTAAGTTCTATATTATTTATCTTTATGTCTTTTACATCTTCGAATTTTATTATATATATATTTGTGATATTTGTGCTTCTTTTTGCTAATAGTTCTACACAATTGCAGGAAGAAATAAAAGATGAAATGTGAAGATATAGGAAGGGCATCATTCTAAACAATTTGAATATATAATGTCGAATATTATATAAAAAAATAGAAACCTTGAAACTGCTACACAGTCTGGTTTCCATTTTTGGCAGGGGTAGAAGGATTCGAACCCTCACAGGCGGTTTTGGAGACCGATGTGCTACCATTAACACTATACCCCTATCAATAATGTAATTACAACAATTAATATATTAGCATAAAAAAAGGATTTTATCAATATTTTTTTGGAAAAATTATTGACTTTTTTTTAAAAGGGTAATAAAATATATAAAATTAATATCTATGGTGAAGAAGAAAAAATGTGAGAATATTTATTTTAAGAGAGTTGGTGAAGGTGAGATACCAATAATAAATACACATGGGGAGCTTTGGAGTGGATAAAAGAAATGAAGGTGCTTAAAACTTTTAGTTTTAAGAATTAGGGTGGAAACGCGGAATATAACTTTCGTCCCTAGCTATGCTAGGTGTATGGAAGTTTTTTTGTTTAAATTGATTATCTTCAGTATCTTGCACATTTTTGCAATTTACTTCAAACCTCGATGTACAAATGTACACCTTCGGCTTGAAAGTAAATCACAAAAATGCACAATATACTAAACCTAATCAATTTAAAAAGATAGAAGAAGATTCAGTATCTTGCACAAAAAAACTTTCATGTTACTGGCAAATAAAATGAAAAGAGGAGGAATTGTTATGTTAAAATCAATGGACACGTTAGTAGCACTTTGTAAAAATAGGGGATATATTTATCCAGGTTCAGAAATTTATGGAGGATTGGCCAATACTTGGGACTATGGACCTTTAGGAAATGAACTAAAAAACAATATAAAAGCAGCATGGAGAAAGAAATTTATACAAGAAAGTAAATATAATGTAGGATTAGATGCAGCTATCCTAATGAATCCAACAACATGGGTAGCGTCAGGTCATGTGGGAGGATTTTCAGACCCATTAATTGACTGTAAAGAATGTAAAACAAGACATAGAGCAGACAAATTAATTGAAGAATGGGCACATGAAAATGGAAAAGATATGATTGCAGATGGTATGTCAGATAAAGAATTAATAGACTATATAAATGAAAACCACATACCATGTCCAAATTGTGGAAAAACAAACTTTACAGATATTAGAAAATTCAACTTAATGTTTAAAACATTCCAAGGAGTAACAGAAGATAAAACAGCAGAAATATATTTAAGACCAGAAACAGCACAAGGAATCTTTGTAAACTTCAAAAATGTGATGAGAACCACAAGAAAGAAAATACCAATGGGAATTGCACAAATCGGAAAAGCATTTAGAAATGAAATTACACCTGGAAACTTCACATTTAGAACAAGAGAATTTGAACAAATGGAATTAGAATTTTTCTGTAAGCCAGGAACAGACTTAGAATGGCATCAATATTGGAAAGAATTTTGCAAAAATTGGTTATTAAATTTAGGAATGAAAGAAGAAAATATTCGATTAAGAGACCATTCAAAAGAAGAACTATCACATTATAGTAATGCAACAACAGATATTGAATTTACTTTCCCATTTGGATGGGGAGAATTATGGGGAATTGCTGATAGAACAGACTTTGACTTAAAAAGTCATATGAATGTATCTAAAGAAGACTTTACTTATACAGACCCAGAAACAAACGAAAAATATGTACCATATTGTATAGAACCATCTTTAGGAGCAGATAGAGTGGCATTGGCATTTTTATGTAACAGTTATGAAGAAGAAGAAATTGGTGAAGGAGATACAAGAGTTGTACTACATTTGCATCCAGTATTAGCACCATTTAAAATAGCAGTACTTCCATTATCTAAAAAATTATCAGAAAAAGCACAAGAAGTACATGAAAAACTATCAAAGAAATTTATGTGTGATTATGACGAAACAGGAAGTATTGGAAAAAGATATAGAAGAGAAGATGAAATTGGAACACCATATTGTCTAACAGTTGATTTTGATACACTTGAAGATAATACAGTAACTATCAGAGACAGAGACACGATGGAACAAATTCGAATTTCAATTGATGAAGTAGAAAACTGGTTAGCAGAAAAATTAGAATTTTAATATAAAAGTGAACTTTAGGGACAGTCCTTAAAGTTCATTTAATCATATCTTTAACATTTCATATATTTTTATTATACATTTTCATTATAAATATAGTGAACTTTAAGGACTGTCCCTGAAGTTCATTTTTCTACTATAAAGAAGTGAAAATTTTTTATTTAGAAAGAAAAATACTAGGATTTCCATATATTTTATGATATATTAGTAATACTGCGAGGAGAGAATATGACGCCAAAGCTATATATTTTGAAGAAGTTATAGAAAATCAGGATTAAAAAATCAGAACAACCATTGAGGAAAGATAATAAATATAAAGGAAGATAGAAAATGAACTACAAAATTGTAAATGGCTCTATTTCTTATGGAGCGGAAACAATATTAGAAGAAATAAATTTTGAAATTAAAGAAAAAGATAAAATAGCCATTATCGGAAGAAATGGTGCAGGAAAAACCACATTTCTAAGGGCAATAATTGATAATACGATTTTAGAAGAAGGAATTGGACAAGAAAAGTTTCAAATATATAAGCAAGGTAGCCCAATCATGGGATATTTAAAACAAATGAGTTTTGAAAATTCTGACAAAACCATGCTAGAAGAAATACTAGAGGTGTATGAACCAATTCTAAAATTAGAAAAAAGAATACAAGAAAAAGAGAAAGCTTTGCAAATAAAAACAGATGAAAAGCTTATAAAAGAATATACAAATGCTTTAGAACAATATGAAATACAAGGAGGATATGTATATAAAAAAGAATATGAGATAGCGATTAAAAAATTTGGTTTTAGGGAAGAGGACAAACATAAAAAGATAACTGCTTTTTCAGGTGGACAAAAAACCAAAATAGCTTTTTTAAAATTGTTATTAAGTAAGCCAGATATTTTGCTACTAGATGAACCAACAAATCATTTAGACATAGTAGCAATTGAATGGTTAGAAAATTATTTAAAAAATTATCCTAAAGCAGTTGTCATTGTATCACATGATAGAATGTTTTTAGATAAAATTGTTAATAAAGTGTATGAAATTGAATATGCAAGCATGGTAGAATATATAGGAAATTATACAGAATTTGAAAAACAAAAAAGAGAAAATTATCAAAAACAGCAAAAAGATTATGAATATCAACAAGCAGAAATAAAAAGATTGCAAGCAATAGCTGATAGATTTCGATATAAACCAACAAAAGCAAAAATGGCACTATCTAAACTAAAAAAGATTGAGCAAATGACAATAATAGATAAACCGCAACAATATGATTTAAAAACATTTTATGCTAATTTTGATGTAAAAGTGCAAAGTGGAAAAATGGTATTAAAAGTAGATAAGTTGGAAATTGGATATGACAAACCCATTACAGAAGTATCTTTTGAATTATATAAAGGACAAAAATTAGCTATCATAGGAGAAAATGGAACAGGAAAATCCACTTTACTAAAAACATTAAATGGGAATATACCTAAAATAAAAGGAGAATTTGAATATGGATATCATGTACAAAAAGGATATTTTGACCAACAAATGGAGTTTTTGAATCAGGAAAATACTATATTTGAAGAAATAGTGCAAGAATTCCCAGAACTAACAACCACACAAGTAAGAACATTATTAGGCACATTCCTTTTTACAGGAGAAGATGTATTCAAAAAAATAAAAGTACTATCAGGAGGAGAAAAAGGTCGTTTACAGTTGTGTAAAATACTAAGGAAACAACCAAATGTCTTACTATTAGATGAGCCAACAAATCACATGGATATTTTAGGAAAAGAAAGCTTGGAAAACATATTAAAAGAATACACAGGAACTTTAATTTTTGTTTCTCACGACCGCTATTTTGTTAATAAATTAGCAGATTGTATTTTGGAATTTGAAAATGGAAATGGAAATGTAACATTTTATAATAAAAATTATCAAGAATATATAGAGGATAAAGAAAATAACGAAAGAGTAAATGACCAACAAAATGAAATAAAAGATAGTGTAAATAAAAACAAAAATGGTAATATGAAGATAAACAATATAAAAGATAGAAAAAAAGAAAATAACACATATTTTATAGAAAAAGAAAGAAACCGAATTAAAAATAAAATGAAAAAGATAGAAATGGAAATAGAGGAAAAAGAAAAAGAAATACAAGAAATTGAAAAGCAGATGTTAAAAGAAGAAATTTGTTCTGACTATATAAAATTAGGAGAATTACAAGAGGAGATACAAAAGAAAAATCAAGAAATAGAAAAAAAGATGCAGGAATGGGAATTTTTAAATGAAGAACTTTAGGGACAGTCCTTAAAGTTCTAATTTTTTTATTGTATAGAAAAATCGACCTTTATCTTAACCATATATAAGATTTTTCCGTATATAACAAGGTTAGGTTTCTTATATTTGTAAAGTACTGAGAAGCAGTCATCACATGTGTGTATCGAAAATCTTTGATTTTTAGCACGTCTTTCGCATAAATTCTTACGAATATTTTATAATGAACATTAAGGACTGTCCCTAAAGTTCTTCATAAAATAAAATATATACTTTGTAAAGAAAAATGCTAATTTTATAAAAAACAACCTTATAGGGTTGAAAAATATGTTATAAATGACTAAGAAATATATAGTGAAGGATTGGAAATGAGTTTTAAAGAATATGTAATTGAAAATTCAGAAAATAGTATAATTAGAAAAATATATCACAATAATATGGAAGAATTACAGCAGATTAATCAAAGTAAGGAATATATAGACATATCTAAAAAAATAAAAAGACTAGAAAAAGACTTGCATAAAGAATTTGCAGAAGAAAGTGTGAGAAAATATATAGAATATACAAATGCAAAAATTAGTATAGAGGCTGAAAACCAATTTGAGTTAGGATTTAAAACTGCTATAAAAATTATTTTACAGGCATTAAAATAATCCTAATATAAGAATTAGGATATTTTGTATTATTTTCTTTTGAACATAAAATATGAGATATTTATTTTCACTTTGAGTTGCGTAACTTAAAGTTTCATAGTGTTTCCTATACAACAAAATGAATTTTTTAATTTATCTAAAATGAACAACGTAACATATATTTTAATGAACATTTTATGAGGATTTACTTGGAGCAACATCTTTCTTATTCTTTTTATGTTGTTTTTTACTATAATTCATATATTGAACTAATTTCCTAACAATTGCTTTTTCATTTTCATTAAGATTGTTAAAGCCAGATATATGTTCATCTAACTTTCCGTCTGATACAGTTAGATAATCTTTTAAAACAATTGTAGGAGTTACTTTATATAAATTACATAGTTTTACTAAAGTGGTTAAACTTCCCTTAGTTTTATTACGTTCTATATCAGATAAATATCTAGGAGCAAGACCAAGAGACTCAGCAACTTCTTCCTGGGTTAAACCTAAAGAAATTCTGATATTTTTTAAACTTTCACCTATAAGAATTTGTATATCATTGTTTTTTTCTTTTTTCATTGTGACCTCCAGCTGTTAAAACTATTTTTCCTAAAAAATAAAAAAATATGTATATAAATAGAATATCAAAAAAAGGAAAGAAAGAACATGAGCAAAAAACCACATTAATGTGGAAAAAAACTTGAAAAACAAAAAAGCTTATGCTATACTTTTTTTGTATAACATATCGAAAAAAGTAAAAAAGAAAGGAAAGGGATAAGCAAATGAAGAAAAAAGAAGAAAACAGAAAGAAAAAAAGAGCTTGCAAAAAAATGAATACATCAAAGGGAATCACACTAATTGCATTAGTAATCACGATTATTGTGTTATTAATTTTAGCAGGAGTAACCATAGCAACATTAACAGGAGAAAATGGAATCTTATCAAAAGCAACAGAGGCAAGTAGTAAAACAGAAGAAAAAAATGCAGAAGAAGAAGTAAAAATAGCAGTAATGGGAAGTATAGGAACAAATGGGGAGTTAGAAAACGAGCTATTAAAAGACAATTTAAACAAAATAGAAAATATAAGTGGAGTACCAGAGGAAATAACAGATAGTAGTTATCCATTAACTGTAACAGTAGAAGGAAAATACAGTTATACAATTAATAAAAATGGAAGTATAGGACAAGAAGAAGTTGTAACCAGAGAGGGAATAGAAGTAGGAGACTATGTAAATTATACTTACGACCAAAAAACAACAGGATACAGTCTATTATCAGCACAAAGTGGGTATACAAGTAATCAAACAGTAAGCCAAAAAAGTGGAATAAAATGGAGAATCTTAAATATTCATGAAAACGGAACGGTAGATTTAATAGCAGATAATGCATCAACAGACCAAACCATATATTTTCAAGGAGCATTAGGATATAATAATTCAGTGTATTTATTAAATGATATATGTAAAGAATTGTACAGTAACAGTACATTAGGAATAACAGCCAGAAGTGTAGATTTAGAAGATATAGAAAGCCAAATGAATGAAACAGGAATCGCAGCAAGGGATGCATATACAACTAATGGAGTACAATATGGAAAAACCAAAACATATACAGGAAATTCTGCATATTATCCCAATCTATATGCAAAAGAAAAAGGAAGTGGAATAGATATAGCAGAAGTAAAAACAAATGGAATAGGAGAAAGCGATAATGGATACACAAGCCCAACAACAGAAACTTCAAGTAAGGCAAGTAGTTTAACTATAACACAAACATATTACTATTTTAGTAATACCCCAGCAAATTATTTTAAAGATTATAATGAAAGTAGTAGTACAGTAAGAGACATGTTGTTTAATACAGGAACAGCTTATTGGCTGGC
>CALXQV010000066.1 GCA_944390535.1 uncultured Clostridia bacterium
GTTTAACTATAACACAAACATATTACTATTTTAGTAATACCCCAGCAAATTATTTTAAAGATTATAATGAAAGTAGTAGTACAGTAAGAGACATGTTGTTTAATACAGGAACAGCTTATTGGCTGGCTTCCCGCTATGTCCTATGTGACTCGCCTAATGCTTACTTCGGCTTGCGCTATGTGAGTGGTGCTTACCTTTACGGTAGCAACCTGTTCGATTCGAGTGGTACGACGTACGGCCCTGCCTTTCGTCTCCGCCCCGTAGTTTCTCTAGGGTCTAATATCAAAATCGAAGCATGTGAAGGAGAAAATAATAGTACGAATATGCACGAAATTAGCAAATAGTAGAGTTTAAGCCACCTCAAGAGGCCTTAGGTCTCTTGGTGGCTAAATATATAAAAAATTGAGGTGACCAAAAATTAGTATCATAACAATAGTACAAGAAGTAAAAACCATTCATCCAGAATATGTCATATTTATTAGAACAGGGGAATTTTATAGAGTATATGGAAAAGATGCATATATTATATCGAATTTGTTTGAGTATAAAATAAAAGAAGAGCAAAAAGTCATGACATGCGGTTTCCCAAGTAAATCACTAAAAAGAATTGAAGCAAAATTAGAACAAAAGAAGATTAATTATTTATTATTAGATAGTAGAGATAATTATGCAGTAAATGAAAAAATAGATTTCAAAAATTTAAATACATATAATAAACAGTATGAGATTTCAAAAATTTATGTGCATAATCAACTGAGGATAGAAAAAATATACAACTTTTTGACACAAAATGCAAGACAAATTGAATTAAAATTTTTATTAAAGGAAATAGAAGATAAAATAAATGCAAACAGAAAAGTTTAAAGTAATTGATTTTATAAGGGAATTGATGATTAATATAGATAAAAATTTAGATAATTTTCCTAAAAAAGATATAGAAATTAAAAATCGAATCAGAAATGTTAGTTATGATTTACTAGAAATTTCTTATGAAGCAAATACAACAGAAAATAAAGAATTAAAGGTTGCGTTAATTGATAAAGCAGTTGCAAAAATTAAAGTGTTAGATTTTCTTTTAAATTTAAGCTATGATAAGCAAATTATTAATCATAAACGTTTCTTAAAATTTGGCGAAACAATTGATAGAATTATAAAATATTTAATTGGGTGGAAAAAATCAATAGCTGTGTAGGGCATAGTTGTTGGTGCGGTGGCAGTTTTTTCTAGGATTGGGTTTGGCTGGCTTCCCGCTATGTCAAATGTAACTCGACTAATGCTAACTTCGGCTTGCGCTATGTGAGTGGTGCTAACCTTAACGGTAACAACCTGTTCAATTCGAGTGGTACGACGAACAACCCTGCCTATCGTCTCCGCCCCGTAGATTCTATAAACTGTGGTTATGCAACTAATGGTTGTATAAGAGATAATATAGAAACAAACTATGTCCTTTAGTTAAAAAATATTTTAACTATAAAGCAAAAATAGATAAATATATTTGTTAGTAGGTTAATCATAATTCGAAAGGGAATATATTTTAGAACTGTTTTTAGGTAGTAACATTAAAAATTACTACCTTTTTTACATAAATTTTTATAACATATGATACTACTAATAAGAGAATGAAGGGGAATTTTTTGGCTTTTATATAAGTAAATTTGCTTTTTCAATTTTCTTCTTACACTTCTATGTCTAGCATATGAACCATAACGTGTTCTACCCAAAAATACAAAATTATTAGTACTTTTATAAATTCTAGTTTTTCTATTTAGCATAAGTTTTTCTTTTTCTAAAAATTTTTGTATTTCATCTAAGCAGTATTTTAAATATTGTTTAGAAGGATGAAAAAGTAAAAAATCATCTTGATAGCGAACATAATATTTAATTTTTAGTATTTCTTTTATAAAATGATCCATATCATTTAAATAAAAAATAGCGAGTACTTGACTAGTCATAGCACCAATGTTTAATCCAGTTTTTTCATTATCAATAATATCAAAAATAATCTTTAAGGCATCTGCATCTTTAATTCTTCTTTCTATTTTTTGTTTTAGAACTTCGTGGTCGATACTTGCAAAGAATTTGCTGATATCACATTTTAAAACATAATAGGTTTTATATTTCATTTTACAAATTCTGTGAAAATTCATAAACAGGCGAAGCCCTTCTTTAGTACCTAATCCTTTTCTACTAGCAACATTAACATCTAAAAGGCAAGGAAGAAGTGCAGGGTATAAAATAAACCTTGATACAAGATGATTAATGACTTTATCTTGCATATTTTGACTTACAATCCTTCTTTCTTTAGGTTCATATATTGTAAAAACATTATAGGGACCAGGTGTATAAGTTTTAGATTTTAAAATATGATAAATACGAGAAATATATGTGCATTTATATTCTTTAAAATATTCAACTTTTCGTTTATTTTTCGTATTTCTACAAACTTCATTAAAAGCACTTACGATATTTTCAAATTTATATATTTCAGGATACAAATTTCCTTTTCTTTTCATGATAAAATTCCTCCGCTCTATAAATAATTAAAAATACTTTGATAGATTTTTTGCTTTTAAAGTAATCTCATTTATAAGAGTAAAAGCTTCAGAAACAGATAGATTATAACAATCAATATTAGATAAATAGTGAATAAATTGTTTAACATTAGCATGAACAATATAATTTTGACTAGAGCATGAAGACGTGATAATAGAATCAATAATATCCACCTGATAATTATTTAATTTGATTAAATGTAGATATTTTTCTAAGTTTTTTACTGGAAACCCACATTTAGAAACGGTTTCATTAAGCTGTGTAAGTTTTAAGTTTAGCAATTCAGACATTTTTATAGCATCTTCATCTAAAAAAATATAAAAGATACCACTTTTAAATAAATATAGTTTTGTGGGATTTTCTGATTTTAAAATTTTATATTTTTCAAATAGTTTACTCATTAGCAAGACTCCTTTCAAACATTTAGCACATTATAAAATAAAAAAATAAAGTTATCAACCTTATAAGGTTGATAAAATGGAAATAAAAGGTAATTAAAAGTAGGAGGTGGTTGTTATATAATAAAGACTGATATATTGGGGATTAGGTGATATAAATGGAATGGTATGATAGATTTTTAAAAAAAGAAAAATGGATAAAGAAGTCAGCTGAGATAGAAGGAAATCTTTATGACAGGTTAAAAGAAATATCAGAAAATGAACTAGATGCATCAATTAATAAAATCGTAGATGCTTGTATTAGTGATTTAAATCTAGGAGAAAAAGTAATTATATATAAAAAAGAGAACAATGAAATTAATGTAGCAAGGTCTGTTATTATAAGAGAGAGTATGTATAAAAAACTAGAAGAAATGAGAGAAAAATACGGTATCTCTATATCGAAACTGATTAACATAGCAATTAGAATTGGATTAGAAAAATATGATAAACAAGCTTAGAAGAAAGTAATAAAAATTAAAAAATAATAAAAAATCATGAATCAAATTTGCACAATTTTAAAAAATATATGAAAATGTAAAAATAATTTACAAATGAAAGAATGTATTTTACGAATAACAAAAAATCACATTTGAAAAATCATCAAAATTTAAAATTATTTTCTTCATAATATTTAACTACTTGTAATTTAAATTTTGTAGAATATTTTGACATAATAAAAATGAACCCAAATTATTAAACTTTTTTGTCTAATAATTGGGGTTCACTTCATATTTTTAGGTCTATCTGTTTCAATTAATTATATAAATTTCTCTCATATAAATCTTGAATAAATACATCTTTTTCTTCAAAGTTATCAATAAATCCTACTTTTGCCATATTATTATTAACGCCTTGAATCCAGACAGGTCTATCATCATAAAAAACATCACATTTTTCTTTATTAGCTAATATTGAATTAATTCTAGAAATCTCCATAAAAACGCCTCCTAAACATATATAGTTAATAAAAATATATCCAAAAAAATAAAAAATATTCGTACCAAATATAAATTTTATAAACCTATGATAATCTTGACTTATATAGCAATTTCATATACAATCATTGCAGAAGACAAAAGGAGGAATTTTATGAAAGTACAATATAAAGATAAAGTAATAAATCTAGATAAACCAATGACAATTCGAAATTTATTAAAAGAAGAAATCGAAAATAGTGAATATATGGTAGTAGCTGCTATTTTTAATAATGAGTATAAAAATTTAGAATCTATGATAAAAGAAGATGGAAAAATAGAATTAATAGATATTTCTTCAAAAGAGGGAATGAAGGTTTATAGAAGAACATTAGTATATATAGTTGGAAAAGCTTTTGAAACAATATGTCCTAATAAAAAGATGCAAGTAAATTATCAATTATCAAATGCTATGTTTTGTGATATGATAGATACAGAAGTAACAGATGAATTGATAGAAAAATTAACACAAGAAGTAAGAAAAATTGTAAAAGAGAATTTAGAGATAAAACAAGTCATTATGAATAGAGAAGAAGCCACAAAATTTTTTGAAGAAACAGAAACTTCAAAAGGAAGATTACAATTAGATTTAGAAAATAACAATGAAATTTTTATGTACTATTGTGGGGATTATTACAATTATTGTTATGGAACGTTAGCTGATAGAACAGGGGTAACAAAAATATTTGAAATTGCGAAATATAATGATGGATTTCTAATAAGATACCCAAGTCAAAATGAACCAGAAAGAATGCCTAAATTTGTAAAAAATAAAAAATTAGCATGGGCTATGGAAGAATATGATGATATTAATAAAATTTTAGAAATGGACAGGGTATATCAAATTAATGAAGCAATGAAAGAAGGAACAATTAAAGATATTATTTTGTTAGCAGAAGCCTTACACGAAAAGAAAATAGCTAAAATTGCAGATAATATAGCCAAAAACAAAAATATAAAAATGGTGTTAATTGCAGGTCCTTCATCTTCAGGAAAAACAACTTTTGCACAAAGATTAGGGATTCAATTAAAGTTAAATGGAATTAAACCAGTAACTATTTCGGTTGATAATTACTTTGTAGAAAGAAAAGACACACCTAGAGATGAAAATGGAGAATATGATTTTGAATGTTTAGAATCGATTGATTTAGAATTATTTAATGACCACTTGACTAAGTTATTAAATGGTGAAGAAATAGAAATCCCAGAATTTGACTTTTATGTAGGAACCAAAAGATATAATGGTAAAAAATTAAAATTAGAAAAAGACGAAGTATTAGTCATAGAAGGAATACATTGTTTAAATGATAAATTGACAAGTAAAATACCAGCAGAACAAAAATATAAGATATACATCAGTGCGTTAACTGTATTAAATCTAGACAGATTTAATAGGATTTCTACAACAGATACAAGATTAATCAGAAGAATTGTAAGAGACCATCAATTTAGAGGATATTTAGCAAAACAAACGATAGCAACATGGAACAAAGTAAATGATGGAGAAAAGAAAAATATATTCCCATTCCAAGAAGAGGCAAATTTTATTTTTAATACATCATTGGTATATGAGATAGGTGCATTAAAACCGATTATTATGCCATTACTAGAAGAAATTACAAAAGAAGATGCAGAATATGCAGAAGCCTCTAGATTGAAAAATATGTTAAAATATTTTGAAGAAATACCAAAAGAATATATACCAACAAATTCATTATTAAAAGAATTTTTAGGCGGAGGAGATTTTAAATATTAATAATTGAGGGATTTTGGGGACGGACTCATTTTTCCCTTTTTTGCTTAGAAAATTAAAAATATAATAATAAAGGAAATAGATATGGAAAATAGAAGATTTACAGAAATAGATGAAGAATTTATCTGTGATAATTGTGGAAAAAAAGTAACTAAATTAGGCTATTCTTGCCGAGACCATTGTCCATATTGTTTACACTCAAAACATGTAGATAAAAATCCAGGAGATAGGAAGGAACAATGTCATGGAGATTTAGAGCCAGTTTCTTTAGAAATTGGCGGAAAAAAAGGATATGTGATTATCTATAAATGTAGAACCTGTGGAGCAATTAGAAAAAACAAAGCAGCAAAAGATGATAATATGGATTTAATCATAGATTTAAGTAGTAAACAAATTTGATACATTAGGGACAGGCCAAAATGGATATTTTTTGTCCATTTTGGCCTGTCCCTAATGTATCAGATTTCTTTATTTAAATTTCCATTGGTATAATGGTTACCATCAAATCTTTGGTTATTATCTACTCTATGAATAATTTCATTGATTTCTTCAATTGTTTCATCTAAAATATCAATTCTTGCATAATCCACATTAAATTCTTTCGGATAAATAGAGGTTATTTTACTATTAAAAATTGTAGTAACGGTTTGGATATTGTCTGGTAAAATTCTAAAATTCATATGTAAACGATCTTTTAAATAGTAGGTATTAGAGGTGATACATCTTTGTTTACAAGTTGGGTAACATTTATCAGTTTCACCTAAAAGACAATAGTTCATATTTAAAAGAGGTGTTCTACCATAGACAATCAATTCATTTGATAAATCTGTACAAATACATAAATTAGAAATCATTTCTCTGTTTAGTTCAGGAGATATTGTATATCGACAAATTCCTAAATTTTTTAGTTCATGGATTGTATGTGCGTTATATACATTAAATGTGTAATTTGTTATTAATTCTAAATCTATATCTAAGTCAACAAACAAGCTATGTAATAATTTGATGTTACAGATATTTGAAATGACAAATCCTTTAATATGATAATTGCTTAATGTATTTTCTATGTTATTAGATAGTAGATTTTTATAATTAGATTTTATAATGGTTGGCATATAAATGTACAAATTAAATTTCTCATCTAAAATATGTAAAATATCTTGATAGTCTTTCATAGAAAAATATTTTAAAGGAATATATACATTTTCAAATCCATGAAGTTGAGAATAATCATAATCTTTGTGCAAAATATTTAATAAAAGTGATAGTTTTGTTTTTTTCATAGGATAACTTGGAGCAGAAATGGAATCTTTATGAGCGACATCTTGATGATGGAAAGTGATTTCATTTTTATCATATGTTTTATCTTTAACTATATCTATATCTATATCTATATCTTTATCTTTATTCTTACTTTTATCTAGCTTTGGTAAAGATCGCTTCATTGCTTTGATAGCATACGCTTCCACCATTTGTAAAATGGTTCTTCGTAAATCATTTAAGGTACTTAATTTAGGAATAAATACATTGTAATCTAAATCAATATCTAAGGTTTTAAAAGCATAAGGAGTAGAGCCAGTTTTAGAAAATTGAGAGATAATGGTATTTTTATCAATTGGCCTTGTTTTTGCTTTTAAAGGAATGATATCACTTATATATTGTATGTTTAAATCTTTATATAATTCAAGATTACTAGCAGAGGTAACCGTAATGGTAATTGGTTCATTTTCTTTTATGACGATATGACAATTGAAAAGTACTTTTTTATTCTCTTTTGCACAACTGGACTGTGCTAGAAGATTTAATTTTTTAGAACTCATTTTGTATATTTGATTACCTAATTTAATATTGCCTTTCATTCTACCAATAACAACTGTCTGACCAATTTCAGTAAATCGAATATTTTTCATATTGGTATCCATTAATTCTGAAATGGTATAAACACCTTGTTCTTTTTCTAAAGAAATGGTATCTCCAATACTAATTGGCTCATTTAATTTTACAGTAATGTATCCCTTTTTTTGATTATATTTTTGTACCTTACCAAGGAATAACCCCATGTTGTTTGGTTTTTCTTTAAATACTAAATTTCGGTTAGCTTCATTACTTAAATGTCCAGAAGAAGACATACCTCTATTAAACACTTGCAACAATTCTTTTTTATCATTTTCATCAATTATATAATCATTATCAGATAAGGCTAAATCAATATATTTTCGATAAATTCTTGTAACAGTAGCTACATATTCTGCTGATTTCATACGACCTTCAACTTTAAAAGATTTTACACCAGCTTGTATCAAATCAGGAATATATTCTAATCCACATAAATCTCTCGTACTTAATAAATAGCCAGAGTTGATGGTTTTATGGTTTTCTATTAACTCAAAAGGAAGTCTGCAAGGACCTGCACATTTTCCTCTATTTCCAGAACGACCACCTAACATGCTGGAAAATAGGCATTGTCCAGAATAAGAGATGCAAAGTGCACCATGGATAAACGTTTCTATTTCCATGTTTGTATTTTTACAAATATAATCAATTTCATTAACAGAAAGCTCTCTTGCAAGGACAACTCTTTTAAAACCTAAAGCTTGTAATTCTAAAGCACCATTTAAATTATGAACAGTCATCTGTGTACTACCATGAATTGGTAAATCTGGAAATTCTTTCATTAACTTCATAGCTAAACCTAAATCTTGAACAATAATAGCGTCAATACCACATTCATAGGCATGTTTAGCAATATCCATAGCAATATCAAACTCGGAATCTGTTACTAATGTATTTAAGGTTAGATGAGTCTTAACACCACGAAGCTTTGCATGTTGGATAGCCTTTTCTAAATCTTCAAGGGAAAAATTTGTGGCAAAAGCTCTCGCACTAAAAGTATCTGCACCAAAATAGACGCTATTAGCACCATTTTGTACTGCAGCCTTCAAACATTCAAAATTACCGACAGGAGAAAGCAATTCAACCATAAACTCACCACCTTTATGAACTTAAGGGACAGTCCTTAAAGTTCTAACTTTTATTATTTATGCTATTTATGTAACAATTTTTATAATTTTATGAACTTTAAGGACTGTCCCTTAAGTTCACTTACATTATACCATAAATTGATTGGAATTTCTAGGTTACATAATTTTATGGCAAGTGTATGTGCATATAAATAGGGTTGTACGGTTATTAAAAAGGAATTTAATATCTACTTTTAAAAATATAAAATTAAAAAATTATTTTTATTTCTACTTTTCTTGATTGTTACTATTTTTACAAAAATGTGAAAAAATGCAGAAAAATATTTGTAAAAATGTGATTTTTGAGCTAGAAATGCTTTAAAAAATGTGATAAAACTAGCAAAAAAATTGAAAAAAATGTGGTTATATGGTATAATGATATTGTAGAATGTATATAATATAGATAGGAAGTGTTGCGAAATGAAAAGATTTATTATGGAAAAATTAATAAAATGGAAAAATAATAAATATAGAAAACCACTAATTTTAAAAGGTGCTAGACAAGTAGGAAAGACATATATAATCAAACAATTTGGAGAAGAAAATTATGAAGGGGTTGCTTATTTTAACTTTGATCATGATGAAGATTTACACCAATTATTTATCAATACCAAAAACCCTAAAAGGATATTAGAACAATTGGCATTTATTTATGGAAAGGCAATATTGCCAGAGAAAACCTTGATTTTTTTTGATGAAATACAGGAATGTCCAGATGCTTTAAATAGTCTAAAATATTTTCAAGAAGAAGCCAATATGTATCATATCATTTGTGCAGGAAGCTTATTAGGAATTAGATTATCACATACATCTTTTCCAGTAGGAAAAGTAGAATTTATGAATATGTATCCAATGACATTTAGCGAATTTCTAATGGCAGATAATTGTGAAAATTTAGTAGAGTATATGAAGTCAATTACTACAATTGAAACAATACCAGAAATATTTTTTAATCACTTAGAAGAAAAATTAAAGGCATATTTTATTATTGGTGGAATGCCAGAGGCTGTATATTCATGGGTAAATGAAAAAAACATGGAAAGGGTAAATATAATCCAAGAAAATATATTAAAAGCATATGAAAGTGATTTTTCAAAGCATACACAAAATCACGAAGCCAATAAAATTTCGTTAATCTGGAATAGCATACCATCTCAATTAGCAAAAGAAAATAAGAAGTTCTTGTATCAAACAATAAAAGAAGGCGCTCGTGCAAGAGAATATGAAGGTGCATTAAATTGGTTAAATGATGCTAATTTGATATATAAAGTATATCATGTGACTAAAACAGCCTTCCCATTAAAGGCATACCATGATTTAAGTAGTTTTAAAATGTATATGAATGATATAGGTTTGCTTAGAAAAATGGCAAATTTAGACAGTAGAATTGTTATAGAAGGAGATAAATTATTTGAAGAATTTAAGGGGGCTTTTACAGAAAATTATGTATTAAATATGCTAACAATCCTTTTTGATGAAGTACCAAATTATTTTACTTTTGATAGATATGAAATTGATTTTGTTATTCAACATAAAAATAGAATTATACCAATAGAAGTAAAATCAAACCGAACAACTAACAATATAAGCTTAACAAAGTATAATGATAAAATAAATAATGATATATCTATTAGATTGTCAATGAATAATTTGAAAAAAGATGATAAAGTTTTAAATATTCCATTATTTTTAATAGAATATATGGAGAAGTTTTTAGAAACATAGTAAATGATGAAACACATGTGGAAGGCGTATCGGTGCTAAAATTGAGAAAATTGCTAATTGTTGATACAGAAGGATTTGACAAAATTTTTAAAAGTATAAAAATTAAGAAAAAAACAGAAAAAAAGTAAAAAAGAAAAGTAGACATAAATCAAGAAATAATAGGGTATGCGTAGATATGAATATGCGTACTACCTATTTAATATTAAAAAAATTTGAGAGTGCTTGTTACACATAAGATAGAGTAGAAATACTTTATCTTTTTTTTAAATTCAAATATATAACAAAGGAAAATTAGAAAATGAATATATTGGTAAAAATTCATTGAGAAAAATGTTCACTTATGGTATAGTTAAAATCAATATGATTTATAACAAAACGTGATACATAATTATTATAAAAGAATTGAATATAGTTAAACAATAAAAAGTAAGAGAGGTGAATTTATAATGAATGATAAGCATTTATATATAAGGAGCAGTTCAGCAGAATTTTTAATATTTGAACAACAAAAAAAAGAAAAAGGGATTGAAGTAAGATTTGAAGATGGAGATTTATGGTTAACTCAAAAGGCAATGGCAAAATTATATGACTGTTCATCAGATAATATTGGATTGCATTTAAAAAATATTTATAATGAATTAGAATTAGATAGAAATGTAACTAACGAGGAATTCTCGGTAGTTCAAAAAGAGGGAAACAGAGAAGTTAAGAGAAATATCAAGTATTACAATTTAGATGCAATAATTTCTGTTGGATATAGAGTAAGTACAGATAGAGCAATTCAATTTAGAAGATGGGCAACGAATGTTTTAAAGGAATTTTCAAAAAAGGGATATATTATAGATAAAAAAAGAATGGAAAATGGGACTTTTTTTGATGAGGATTACTATGACACATTACTTGCAGAAATTAGAGAAATAAGATTATCAGAAAGAAGATTTTATCAAAAAATAACAGATATATATGCTACTTCTATTGATTATGATAGGAAATCTCCTACAACGATTAAATTTTTCAAAAAAGTTCAAAATAAAATGCATTTTGCAGTAACTCATCAAACAGCAGCAGAGATAATTTATAATAGAGCAGACCATACAAAAGAACATATGAACTTAACTACTTGGAAGAATTCTCCAAATGGTAAAATACTAGAAACAGATGTAGTAATAGCAAAAAATTATTTGAAGAAAGAAGAACTAGAACAATTAGAGCTTATTGTTTCAGCTTTCTTAGATTTAGCAGAAGCAAGGGCAAAAAGAAATATTCCAATGACTATGGAAGATTGGGCAAATAGAATAGATAAATATTTATTATCAGATGATAGAGATATATTAAAAGATGCAGGAAAGATATCACATGAAATAGCAGAAGAAAAGGCTTTAACAGAATTTGAAAAATATAGAGTGATACAAGATAAATTATATAAATCTGATTTTGATAAATTAGTAGAAAGTAGTAATAAGTAGTATAAAGAAAGGAAACATATAAATAAAAATGAAAGGCTATATAAAAGATTATCCAAGACCACAATTTGTAAGGAGAGAATGGGAAAACTTAAATGGAGAATGGAATTTTGTATTTGATGATAATGATGAAGGAGAAATAAAAGAATATTTTAATAATTTTCCAATCAACAAAAAAATCAATGTACCATTTACATATGAAACTAAATTAAGTGGGATAGAAGATGAAAGCATACATTATATAATTTGGTATAATAAAAAAATAAACATATCAAAAGAACAATTAGAAGATAAAAAGTTAATACTAAATTTTGAAGGTAGTGACTATAAAACAAAAGTATGGATTAATGGAAAATATATAGGAGAAAATATAGGTGCATATTCGAGATTTTCATTTGATATAGAAAAACATATTGTATATGGAGAAAATGACATAACAATAAAGGTGGAAGATTCTTTATCAAAAGATCAACCTAGAGGAAAACAAAGATATAAAAGAGAAAGTTGGAAATGTTGGTACATACAAACAACAGGAATATGGAAAACAGTATGGTTAGAATGGGTATCTAGAAAATATCTAAAAGGAGTTAAAATTACACCAAAAACAGATAAAGTGCAATTAGAAATAGAAACTAATTTAACAGAACAAGATATAGAAAAACAAAAATATTATATCGAAACAGAAATATCATTTAATAGACAAGTAATAAAAAAAACAAAAGAAATAATAAATAATAATTATGAAAAAATAGAGATAAATATAGTAAAAGAAGGAATAAAACACAATATACAAAAATGGTCAACTACTAGCCCTAATTTATATGATATTAATTATAAACTATATTGTGAAGATGAGGTTATAGATATTGTAGATTCTTACTTTGGAATAAGAGAAATAACAATTGAAGGAGATAAGATATACTTAAATGGGGAACAAGTGTATTTAAAACTAATACTAGACCAAGGATATTGGAAAGAATCACATTTAACACCACCAAACGAAGAAAGTTTAATAAAAGATATAGAAAGTGTTTTAGTTCTTGGATATAATGGGATTAGAAAACATCAAAAAGTGGAAGATGAAAGATTTTTATATTGGTGTGATGTAAAAGGTGTATTAGTTTGGAGTGAAATGGCAAATTGTTATAATTTTGATGATAATTCATTACAAAATTTTACAAATGAATGGATAAGAGTGATTAAACAAAATTATAATCATCCATCTATAATAACATGGGTTCCTATTAATGAGTCATGGGGAATACCTGAAGTTAGCAATTCAAAAGAACAACAAAATTTTATAAATAGCTTATATTATTTAACTAAATCAATAGATAATACTAGACCAGTAATTTCAAATGATGGTTGGGAACATACAATATCAGACATTATAACAATACATGATTACAAGCAAGATAAAGATTTACTTTACCAAGAATATACAGATAAGGATATGAAAGTATTAAACAATTTAGAAGAATATAATGGAAAACATAGATTATTTGCTAGTGGATATAAATATGAAGGACAACCAGTTATAATGAGCGAATATGGAGGTATTGCAATTAATTCAAATGAAGGTTGGGGATATGGTAAACAAGTAAAGAATGAAAAAGAACTTGTAGAAAGATTTACAAAACTTACGAAAACAATCAAAAATATACCATATATTTCAGGTTATTGTTATACTCAACTAACAGATGTTCAACAAGAGATAAATGGTTTAATGGATACAGAAAGAAATTGTAAAATTGAGCCAAGTGTAATAAAAAATATTAATAATATGAAATAAGAGAATTTGGCTAGTGTGTGTCGTAAATATGTCTATGCGTACTAGACATTAGATGATTTTAGGTAGTGCGTAGATATGAATATTAACATCTTATGACACATGTGTTGTGATTTAAAGCATGAGTTTTTCCTATTCAAGAACATTGCGTTGCTTTAACGATTGCACACAAATTTTACTTACCTAAAATTTGGCACCAAACAATAATGCGGGCTTTAAAATGTTATAAATAGAAAAAATGTTTAAAAAAGTCCACTATTATTTTTGATAAAAATATAAAAAATATTTCATTTTGTTCGCTTGAAAAGTAAAAAAAATAGTATATAATAAAAAACATAGGAAGAGAAAACAGAGGAGTAAGATACATGCAAGAAACGGTAAAAACAAAAAAAGTAGGAGAAATATTTCGTGACTATCAAACAAAAGCCAATATACAATATGCCAATATTGAAGCATTAAATGTCATAAAAAAGACCAATACACTTGAAGTCAAAATCTATTTTGATGAATATATAGAAATCAAAGAACTATGGTTATTTGAAAAATTTTTAATGGACCGATTTCATTTTGAACATATTGATATGATAATAACATATCATGAAGGCGTCATATTAAAAGACATAAAAGCAGAATGGAGAAATATTATTGCCTATATGTCACACAAATATCCATTGATGAAACCAATGCTGTTATTAAAAAGTGATGTGGAAGTAGAAGGAAATGAAGTAAATATCAAAATGCACATTAGAGGTGCTGACTTTTTGCAAGCGAAAAAAACAGACAAAGAATTAGAAAAGGTTTTAAAAAACCTATTTGGAAAGGAATACAAAGTTAACCTGACAGAGCAATTGTCTAAAGAAGAGATAGAAGAAATACGACAAGAAATCAAACAAGTAGAAGAAAAAGCGATTGCACATATTGAAGAACTAAATGCACAGCAAAGAGAAAACAATGAAAATAGCGATGAGAATTTTGTACCAGAATATCATGACCCAGACTATGTACCACCAACAGATATAGAAGGATATATTCCAGAAGAGGCATTGGGAGAAGAAATGCCACCAATAGAAGAAATAGAAGACTTCCAAGAACAAGAATATATTATGGGAAAACCATCAAAAGCAAAAGAAAATAAAGTGGCAATAAAGGATATTACAGCAAGTAATTCTAGAATTACCATAGAAGGGCGTGTTTTAACAAGTGAATGTCGAGAAACCAGAACAGGAAAGGGAATGTTAATTTTTGACATTTATGATGGAACAGGAACCATTACTTGTAAATCTTTTGCCAAAGATGCGGCAGAGGGAAAAGAAATCATTGACAAGATTCAAAATGCAAAAGCAATTAAAGTAATTGGTAAAGCAGGATTAGATGCGTATGCAGGAGATGTAACCATCATGGCGAATACCATTATATCAAGTAATATGGAAGTTCCAGAATTGCCAGAAGAAGATGAAAGTACACCAGTTATTTTAGGAACAAATGCAAATATTACAGAACCCTTGGTTAAAATTGCGGAATTAAATGTAGATGATGGAAAAGTATCGATTGAGGGTGAAGTCATAGATATGGAAGATAGAGAACTAAAATCTGGAAAAACATTACTTAGTTTTGATATTTATGATGGAACCAGTAGTATGACATGTAAAGCTTTCTTAAATAAAGATAATAGTAAACGTGTCATAAAAAGAATCAAAAATGCGAAAGGATTAAAAATAGCAGGAACAGCACAAATGGATTCTTTCTCAAATGAATTAACGATTATGGCAAATACCATTATAGAAGGAGAAGGAATAAAAAAGAAAGTAAGAGAAGACCATGCAGAAGTAAAAAGAGTAGAACTTCATATGCACACACAGATGAGCCAAATGGATGCGATGACTTCTGCCAAAGATTTAATTAAACGTGCGATGCAATGGGGGATGAAATCGATTGCGATTACAGACCATGGAGTTGTACAAGCTTTTCCAGAAGCACATAAAATGCTAGGTTATGACAATCCAGATATGAAGGTGATTTATGGAGTAGAAGCATATCTAGCACCAGACAATACAAGAACAGTATATAATGGTAAAAAGCAAAGTATCGATACTATATATTGTGTATTAGACCTAGAAACGACTGGTTTTTCAGCAACTACAGAAAAAATTACAGAAATTGGTGTCATGAAAGTAAAAAATGGAGAAGTTGTGGAGGAGTTTAGCTGTTTTGTTAATCCAGAAAAACATATTCCAGAAAGAGTAACAGAAGTTACCAATATTACAGATGATATGGTAAAAGATGCAGAAACCATTGACAAAGTATTTCCTAAATTATTAGCTTTTTTAGGAGATGATAAAGAAACAGTGATTGTAGCCCATAATGCGAATTTTGATGTGGGATTCTTAAAACAAAATGCAAAAGTATTAGGATATGATTTTAACTATACTTATCTAGATACATTAAGTTTAGCAAAAGACTTGTTCCCAGACTATAAGAAATATAAATTGGGAAAAATTGCAGAGAATCTAGGCATTAAAGTAGAAGTGGCACATCGAGCATTAGATGATGTAGATACAACAGTAAAAGTATTTAACGTTATGATAGATATGTTAAAGAAAAAAGGAGCAACGATTGTAGAAGACATTGATAGAGTGGCAGCAAGTGAAGAAGCCAAAAAAGAAGAATACAAAAAATTAAAAACCTATCATGCCATTATTTTAGCTAAAAATTATGTAGGGTTAAAAAATCTATATAAGTTAGTATCTTTATCACATTTACATTATTTTTATAGAAAACCACGTATCTTAAAAAGTTTATATAAAAAATATTCAGAAGGCTTAATACTTGGAAGTGCTTGTGAAGCAGGAGAATTATATCAAGCGATTGAGCTAGGTAAAACAGATGAAGAAATCGAAGAAATTGCGAATGATTATGATTACTTAGAAATTCAACCAATTGGAAATAATGAATTTTTAATTAGAAATGGAACAGTAGCAGATGAAGAAGCATTAAGAGACATCAATAGAAAAATTGTAGCATTGAGTGAAAAATTAAATAAACCAGTAGTAGCAACTTGTGATGTACATTTTATGGACCCACAAGATGAGATTTATAGGCGTATCTTAGAAGCAGGACAAAAATATGATGATGCAGATAATCAAGCACCATTATATTTAAGAACAACAGAAGAAATGCTAGAAGAATTTCGTTATTTAGGAAAAGAAAAAGCTTATGAGGTAGTAGTCACAAACTCTAACAAAATAGCGGATATGTGTGACCAAATTAGTCCCATATCTCCAGAAAAATGTCCACCACATATTCCAGGCTGTGAACAAATGATAAAAGACATTGCATATAACAAAGCACATGAACTATATGGAGACCCGTTACCAGAAATTGTACAAACAAGATTAGACAAAGAATTAGATTCTATCATTAAAAATGGATTTTCTGTTATGTATATTATTGCACAAAAATTAGTATGGAAATCAAATGAAGATGGGTATATTGTAGGGTCTAGAGGTTCAGTTGGTTCTTCATTTGTGGCCAATATGACAGGAATTACAGAAGTAAATTCACTTCCAGCCCATTACAGATGTCCAAATTGTCAGTATTCAGATTTCACAGATTATGGCGTGAAAAATGGATTTGACTTACCAGACAAAGCATGCCCAAAATGTGGACATGCATTAGATAAAGATGGGATGGACATTCCATTTGAAACTTTCTTAGGATTTAACGGAGACAAAGAGCCAGATATAGACTTGAACTTTTCAGGAGAATATCAAGCAAAAGCCCATAAATATACAGAAGTAATCTTTGGAAAAGGAACAACCTTTAAAGCAGGAACGATTGGTACAGTTGCTGACAAAACGGCGTATGGATATGTTAGAAATTATTATGAAGAAAGACATATCCCAATGAATCAAGCAGAAATTAAAAGAATATCTCATGGATGTACAGGAATTAAAAGAACAACGGGACAACATCCTGGAGGAATTATTGTTGTACCAAAAGGAAGGGAAATTTATGAATTTTGCCCAGTACAACATCCAGCAGATGATCCAAATTCTGATATTATAACCACCCATTTTGATTACCATTCTATTGACCAAAACTTGTTAAAATTGGATATACTAGGACACGACGATCCGACTGTTATTAGAATGTTACAAGATATTACAGGCATTGATCCAACCAAAATTCCGTTAGATGATAAAGCAACGATGTCTATTTTTCGTTCAACAGATGCATTAGGTGTTACCCCAAAACAAATTGGTTCAGAAGTAGGAAGCTATGGTATCCCAGAATTTGGAACAAAATTTGTAAGAGGGATGTTGGTAGATACTAGACCGACCACTTTTGACGAGTTAATTCGAATATCACGGATTATCACATGGTACAGATGTATGGTTGGGAAATGCACAAAGCCTAATTGAGGATGGAACAGTAACCCTAACAGAGGCAATCTGTTGCCGTGATGATATCATGATATATTTAATGAAACAGGGGTTGCCACCAAACTCAGCATTTAAAATTATGGAAACGGTTCGTAAAGGAAAGGCACTAAAAGACCCAGAAAAATGGAAAGAATATACAGAATTAATGAAGGAACACAACGTACCAGATTGGTATATTAAATCATGTGAAAAAATAAAATACATGTTCCCAAAAGCACATGCCGCAGCATATGTAACAAATGCGTTTCGTATCGCATGGTTTAAAGTACATGAGCCAAAAGCATATTATGCAGCCTTTTTCTCTATTAGAGCATCAGATGAATTTGATAGTGAAATTATGACGTTTGGAGAAGAGAAAGTAAAAAACAAAATGAAGGAAATTGATTTACAAGGAAATAATGCGACACAAAAAGATAAAGCGATGTATCCAGTATTAGAACTCGTACTAGAAATGTATGAAAGAGGGATTAAATTCTTACCAATTGATTTGTATAAATCTAGTAGCACAAAATTTATTGTAGAAGAAGAGGGAATACGACCACCATTAAACAGTATTGCAGGATTAGGAACAGTTGCAGCAGTTGGAATTGAAAACGCTAGAAAAGATGGAAAATTCATGTCTATTGATGATATGAAAATCAGGTCTAAAGTGGGAGATTCTGTTGCAGATTTATTGAAAAAATTTGGCTGTTTAGATGGCATGAGCCAAAGTAACCAGTTAAGTTTGTTCGGATAAAAAGGGATTTTGGGGACGGACTCAAAAATCCCGAAATGAAATATTAATGAGGATTAATAAAAAACGAAAAAAGCTTATAGAGAAGTATAAAAAATATATTTTTCTATAGGCTTTTTTATTACAAACATAAAAATTAAATATTTTTACATATATAAAGTTAATTTTGTAGTCTATATATTTGCCAAGAAAGATACGCATGAGACAAAAATAAAATGTGGATAAAAACCAACATAGAGTGGAATAATCTTCGTTCACAAAGAAAGTAAGAGAAGGTATAATTAAAACTAAGAGAACGTAAAAAAGATAGCTAAAGAGGAAATGAAAGGAAAGGGAAAAGTAAATGAAGAAAAAAGAAGAAAACAGAAAGAAAAAAAGAGATTGTAAAAAAATGAATACATCAAAGGGAATCACACTAATTGCATTAGTAATCACCATTATCGTATTGTTGATCTTAGCAGGGGTAACAATAGCAACATTAGTGGGAGAAAATGGAATTTTATCAAAAGCAACGGAGGCAAGTAATAAGACAGAAGAAAAAAATGCAGAGGAGCAGGTAAAAATAGCCGTAATGGGAAGTATAGGAACAAATGGAGAGCTAGAAAACGAGGTACTAAAAGACAACTTAAACAAAATAGAAAATATAAGTGGAGTACCAGAGGAAATAACAGATAGTAGTTATCCATTAACTGTAATAGTAGAAGGAAAATATAGTTATACAATTAATAAAAATGGAAGTATAGGACAAGGAGAAGTTGTAAGCAGAGAAGGAATTAAAGTAGGAGACTATGTAAATTATACCTATGACCAAAAAACAACAGGATACAGTCTATTATCAGCACAAAGTGGGTATACAAGTAATCAAACAGTAAGCCAAAAAAGTGGAATAAAATGGAGAATCTTAAATATTC
>CALXQV010000067.1 GCA_944390535.1 uncultured Clostridia bacterium
CAATCTTTAACTGTTGTTTAATTAATATAGCAGATATGTTAGATAATGGAACTGTTATGAATGGAAAAATGATAGAAAGTCCAAAGAGTTTCCAAGTAGCATGTACAGTGACAACACAAATTATTGCAGCTGTTGCAAGTAATCAATATGGTGGACAATCTGTTGATTTAAAACATTTAGGAAAATATTTAAGAAAAAGCTATAATAAATTCAAAGCAGAAATAGAAAAGAAATATAAAGGAAAATTGTCTAATGATATTATAGAAGATCTAGTACAAGATAGATTAAAAGCAGAATTAAAAGCAGGTGTACAAACAATCCAATATCAAATCAATACATTAATGACAACCAATGGACAATCTCCATTTGTAACCTTGTTCTTACATTTAGAAGATGGGGATCCATATATCAAAGAAAATGCAATGATTATTGAAGAGGTATTAAGACAAAGATATCAAGGAATAAAAAATGAAGCAGGAATATATGTCACACCAGCATTTCCAAAACTAGTATATGTATTAGATGAATGTAATTGCTTAAAAGGTGGAGAATATGATTATTTAACAAAATTAGCTGTTAAATGTTCAGCAAAGAGAATGTATCCAGACTATATTTCAGCTAAAAAGATGAAAGAAAACTATGAAGGTAATGTATTTAGCCCAATGGGATGCAGAAGCTTCTTATCACCTTGGAAAGATGAAAATGGAAATTACAAATTTGAAGGAAGATTTAATCAAGGTGTGGTTAGTATTAACTTACCACAAGTCGCTATTGTTGCAGATGGTGATGAAGATAAATTCTGGAAATTATTAGATGAAAGACTAGAACTATGTAAAGAAGCTTTGATGTGTAGACATTATGCATTATTAGGAACACACTCAGATATTAGTCCAATTCACTGGCAATATGGGGCAATTGCAAGATTAGCAAAAGGTGAAAAGATAGATAAATTATTATATGGTGGATATTCAACAATTTCATTAGGATATATTGGTATATATGAAATGACAAAAGTTATGAAAGGGGCATCACACACAACACCAGAAGGACATGATTTTGCAATTAGAGTGATGAAACATTTAAGAGAAACCGTTAATAAATGGAAAGAAGAAACCAATATTGGATTTGCATTATATGGAACACCAGCAGAAAGTTTATGCTACAAATTTGCTAGAATTGACAAAGAAAAATTTGGAACAATTAAAGACGTAACAGATAAAGGATATTATACAAATTCATACCATGTAGATGTAAGAGAGAAAATTGATGCTTTTGAAAAACTTGGATTTGAAAGTGAATTCCAAAAAGTATCTTCAGGTGGAGCAATTTCATATATTGAAATACCAAACATGCAAAAAAATATTGATGCACTAGAAACAGCTGTTAAATTTATCTATGATAATATTCAATATGCTGAATTTAATACAAAATCAGATTATTGCCATGAATGTGGATTTGATGGAGAAATCGTTTTAAATAAAGATAATGAATGGGAATGTCCAAATTGTGGAAATAAAGATCATTCAAAAATGACAGTTGTTAGAAGAACTTGTGGATATTTAGGTGAAAACTTCTGGAATGCAGGAAAAACAAAAGAAATCAAACAAAGAGTAATGCATTTATAAGGAAAGCGTGCATTAACGAAATCAAAGATTTCGATGCACAAATGTGAAGACTGCTTGGCAGTACTTCACAAATATAGGTAGCTTAACCTTGTTGTATACGGAAAAAACTTATATGTGGTCAAGATAAAAGCCGATTTTTTCCTATACAATAAGGAAAGACATAATTTAAGAAAAGAGAGATAGATATGAACTATGCAGATATAAAAAAGGTAGATGTGGCAAATGGAGAAGGTGTTAGAGTATCCGTATTTGTCAGTGGTTGTAATCATCATTGTAAAGGATGCTTTAATAGATGTGCATGGGATTTTGAATATGGAAAGAAGTTTACAGATGAGCAAATAAATCAAGTCATTAATTATTTAGACCATGACTATATTTCAGGTTTATCTCTTTTAGGAGGAGAGCCTTTAGAAAAACAAAATCAAGAAGGATTATTACCATTAGTCAAAAAAGTAAAAGAAAAATTTCCTAATAAAAATATATGGTGTTATACAGGTTTTGATTTTGAAAAAGAAGTGGTAGGAGAAATGTCAAAAGAAAATGAAACAACAAAAGAACTTCTAAAATATATTGATGTTATGGTGGATGGTAAATTTGAAGAAGATAAAAAAGATTTAAGCTTAAGATTTAGAGGTTCTTCAAACCAAAGAATTATTGATGTGCAAGAAAGTTTAAAAGAGCATAAACCAGTAGACTTTCAGTTGTAATTCTTAATATGTCATTTGTAAACGGAGGAAAAAGATATGAACTATGCAGACATAAAAAAAGTAGATGTGGCAAATGGAGAAGGTGTTAGAGTATCTGTATTTGTCAGTGGTTGTAATCATCACTGTCAAGGATGCTTTAGCAGATGTACATGGGATTTTGAATATGGAAATAAATTTACAAATGAACAAATAGAACAAGTAATTAACTATTTGGACCATGACTATATTTCAGGTTTAACACTTTTAGGAGGAGAGCCTTTAGAAAAGCAAAATCAAGAAGGGTTATTACCATTAGTCAAAAAAGCAAAAGAAAAATTTCCTAATAAAAATATATGGTGTTATACAGGATTTGATTTTGAAAAAGAAGTGGTAGGGGAGATGTCAAAAGAAAATGAAACAACAAAAGAACTCTTAAAATATATAGATGTCATGGTGGATGGAAAGTTTGAAAAAGATAAAAAGGATTTAAGTTTGAGATTTAGAGGTTCTTCGAACCAAAGAATTATTGATGTACAAGAAAGTCTGAAAGAACATAAACTAGTGAAGTTTAAGATATAAGTTTTAAAAAATCATGTATATACTATAAAATGAAATAGGATATACATGATTTTTAGTTGAATGAAATATTGGTTTGATTCAGAAATATTATAAAAAGAACATCTATACCAAATACAATTTCAAAAAAGGGAAAAATGAGGCCGTCCCCAAAATCCCTTTTTAGTTTAAGAATCTATCTAATAGTTGTTTTCTGCATAGATTTTCAAAATTATCATTTAAAGGTTCTAATATGGTATCTTCATGATACTTTCTGTCTAAACAATGTTTTATAATATAATCTGTAAGCTCTGGATTTTTAGAAAGAAGTGGTCCATGCAAATAAGTAGCAATCACATTTTCTTTAAAAAATCCTTCTTCTGTATCTCCAAATTTATTTCCATTTCCAAATAAGACTTTTCCAAAAGGAGTAGTAATATCATAAGTTTGTCCACCATGATTTTCAAAGCCAATTACTTTTGTTTCTTTACCATTTAAATTAACGTTAAGGACGATATTCCCAATACATCTTTTTTTTCTGTCGTTAATGGCTTCTGTATAATAGGGAAATATTTCCAACCCAGGAATGATATTTCCTTCCACACCTTTATAGTATTTTCCAAATAATTGATAAGCACCACAGATAAGTAAAAAGAAAACACCTTCATTTTCAGCTTCTTTAATTTCTTCCTTGTATGTTATTAAATCTTCTGATAAAATACTTTGCTCATTATCAGCGCCACCGCCTGCGAAAATAATATCATAACTTTTAAAATCTGGTTTTTCATCTCCGATAGAATAGGTATCTACCATACAGGTAATGCCACGTTTTTCAAGTCTGTATTTTAATACTTGTATATTTCCATAATCTCCATATAATTCCAACATATCTGGATATAAATATAATATTTTTAATTCTTTCATGTAGATAACTCCTCTTTTATCATTTTTATTAACATTACAAATCTAGTTTAGTTTAAAAAGTTCTGCTCTTGTTGGTTGTAGAGAGGTATAATTTGCAATGACATATTTTTTTGTTGTATTAGAGTATAAAGCTTTTACAGCTTTTTCTAAATCGATATAAGCTTCGATTTTGTTTTCATCAAATCCAGCTGTTTTTATTCTGATAGCCATATCATAACCTCTGGTCCCAGCAGTTACAATTCTTTTTACATGATTCAAATGATCAAAATTAATATCCCAAATCCAAGAAACATCAAAGCCATCAGCCTTATTATCATTTAAAACAAATAATAATTCTTTTTCTTCATCATCTTCATTTAATAAACGTAAACTGACATTAGCACCAGTTGGATTTTTTGCTAAGTTGATGATAGTAGGTGTATGTTTAATTATTATTTTCTCTAATCTACCATTATTTAACTCAAAATTTGCTAAAGCTTCTTGCATATATTTTGTATCGATAGAATATAAAGAGCAACAACTAATCACAGCTGTAAAATTATAGATAATATAGATACTGTTAGATTTAATTTTATATAAAACATCATCAACTTCAAAAGTCATAGCATTTAAATCGATATTTTTTGTTTCTTTATAAATTTCATTATCACCATATCCACAATTTGGACATATAAATTTTCCAATGTGAGAATATTGATAATATTCATATTCCAAACGTGTTTTACAAAATGGACAAAATTTTCCTTCTCCAGCTTCTTTCATATCATTTGTTGCATAAGGATATTTGTCGACATGGAAATAGTAGACATTTTGATTATCAGGATTTGCCATTCCTAATCTTGCAACATTTGGGTCATCATTATTTAAAATTAAATTGCCTGTATAAGTTTTTAAAAAATCATTAATCTTTAAAATTAAGGATTCGACTTCACCATTTCTATCTAGTTGGTCTCTAAAGAAATCTAGTATAACTAAAGTATCTAATCGAAAATCTTTAAATACCACAGGTACATAACCTTCATCTACTTCGAAAACTAAATAATCGGCTTTGATTTTTCCTGTTAAAGTACATGCTTTTAGTAATGTAGAAAGAATACCAGTCTCCATATTGTTTCCTTCTTTATTACTAATGACTTTTTTTCCAGCAGTTTGAAAAACATATCCAATCGCATTATTGGTCATGGTTTTTCCATTCGTTGCTGTAACAGCAATAACAGGACAAGTTACTTTAAAATATTTGAAAATTTGCGGATTCCAATCAAAAGCAATTTTTCCTAAAAAGTTACCACCATGTTTTCCACATAATTTTAATACAATATTTAATAGTTTCATTGCCAATATAATAAAAAAGTTTTTCATTTGTTATCTCCTTTACAATATGTATATTTGCATTATAGCATAACAAACAAAAAAGATAAAGTTTTTAGACTTTTAAATTTGATTATAAATATTGCAAAATCTCTAATTGTGTTGTAAAATAATGGAAATACAATTAGAGATTTAGTTTATATGTGAAGATTAATTTATTCAATATATAGATATAATTTTAATCAAAGTTTATCATATCAAAGCAATTTTAAAAAATTTTATTTTAAAAAGTTATTTCAGAAGATTATATATTATTTTTTTAAAAGTCAATTATTTCATTAGTTTATATAGATTCATGTATGGTATTTTTTAGGGTAAATCAAAAACAGTAAGCCAGTAGTTTAAAAAATTATTTTGTAATTATTATTTATATTTATTATTAAACTCTTATTTTAATTTTTATTTCATAATTTTAGATTTATATAGTTATACAATTTCATAGGATATAGGAAATTGTATGATTGTTCTCTAGTTTTTTCGTAAGTGCCATTTTATGAATGGTTAATTTTAATGTACAAAAATCTCTAATGTATTTTAGAATAAAAATGAAACTTCTTTATTGAATCTAAGGAAGAAGTTTGATAAAATGAAAGGAGAAGATAAATGAGCAACATAAGTAAATTAAAAGAAGTAGATATGCTACCATTATCAAATGATTATGTGTTTAAAAGAATTTTTGGAAAAGGTGGCAATGAGAAAATCTTAAAAAGTCTTTTAGAGGCAATACTAAAAATTAATATACAAAAGATAGAAATAAAGAATCCAGAAATACCAAAAGAAGCGATAGACGAAAAATTAAGCATATTAGATATCAAGGCAGAAATAAATGAAAATACACTGATAGATATCGAATTACAGGTAGGAAACACAACAGCGATAGAAAGAAGATTAATTGTGTATAATGCAAAACTAATCGCAGGAGATATCAAAGTATCAGGAGAATACAAAAATGCAAAAGATACGA
>CALXQV010000068.1 GCA_944390535.1 uncultured Clostridia bacterium
TCCATCGCGAAAAAAATAAAAATCTTTATTTTCTTCTTTCAAATTTTTGTAATTTTCTTTATCTACATATTCTGTTTTCATTACTTCAATTCTAGTATTCTCAAATATACATTCAAACACATTTAAAAGTGCCCCTGTCATATAAACGCCCCATTTATCCCTTTATATTATAAAAATCTAATTTTTATGGTATTGTATCAAAAAATCCAACATTTTACAATACCCCTTAATTTTATTACATTTTTGCATATTTTAGAGAACAAATGTGTTGCTTTTTGTATAAAAATGTAGTATTATTAGTAAAGAACTTTTCTATTAAATAGATAGTTCAAGAAGGCTTATTTATAAGCAGATTATGATTGACTATGTAGTTTATATGCAACACATATAAGCTACAGTATTTAATATTAGGAGGTTTTAATTTGGATATATACTCTCAAAATATTTATGAAGTAGTTGAAAATAATACAAGAAAACATGTTCTAATTCTTCAAAATATACATATTTAACTTCTGATACCTCTTCATCTTCAAAGATATAGTCATTAACTTTTTTATTACATTTTAATAAATAAACATATCCAAATTTCTTATTTTTAGGATTTTTCGTACTTTTAACTGTAGCAATATATTGTAATTCTCTTTCCTCTACTTCCACACCTAGTTCTTCTTTTAATTCTCTTATTACTCCTTCTAGTACACTTTCTCCTGCTCTTATATGTCCTGCAACTGATATATCCTAACAATTTGGATGAGACTTTTTACTTGCACTTCTTTTTTGTAATAATAATTTGTTCTTATCATTTATAATCCATATATGTGCTGTTCTATGAAAATTACCATCATCATGTGCTTGTTGTTTTTCTTTTACTTTACCTGTTGGATTATTATTTTTATCAAAAATATCTATATATTCCATTGTTCTCTTCTTCATCAAAAAAATATATTCTCTTCTAAATCATCTAGATGTTCTAATTCTGTTTGTAAATCTTCCCAAAGAAATAAAGGAGAATGGTATTCTACATTTAACTCTTTACATTTTTCTTTGCTAAATTCATTATTACCATTATAATAAAATGCTACATCTTCATATTCTATAATATCTCTAAAATCTCTACTACCATATTCCTTTGTTAAGCAAACATATAATATTTTGGCATTTTTATATCTATTTTTTATTTCATTTATGCAAATTTCTACACTTGTTCCTGTACGATGCAGGGCTTCAACCAATAAAAATACTGGCTCTTTTTTATTTATTTCTATTGAATCAAATGGATTAAAAATCATTTCAATTTTGTTTTCACCATTTTTATAAGCTATATGTTTAACTTGTATAGGCAAAAATTTTATTATGTTTAATTTATTAGAAATATATGTTGCTGGTACTGCACCACTCCTTAAAACAGGACATATATAATCTATTTTTATTTTATTATCCTGAATATATTTTCTTAAATGGTTGCATAATTTGTCTATATGTTGTAAAAATTCATTATGTTCCATTTTTTTATAATTTTTCTGCATTTTACCCCCCTATAAATCTGTATAATTCTTTATGTTTAATTTCTATCACAAATTAACAATTTTTCATAGGCATTTGGAAATATTTCCAAACATATTTATCCTTACATTTGCTTAATTAAGTATCAGCACATATCTACGAACCTATATATGTTTACTACTTTACGTAGATACACTCTTCAGATTTCTAGTATTTCAAACACCTTCATCAATTCTGCAAAATTTCATTTATGTGTTTCCACTTACCATATTTGCAACCACTTTAACTTTCACATCCGAATTTTGGTGTTTTTCTCTTCCGAATCTTCCTTTTTTTTCAAAAGTTATAATGTCTGAAACCATATCAAAATCAAGTATTACCTGTCTTACTTTAGTTGTAGCACCGACACGCATTCCACGTTGCTTGTAAACGGAAACATATCCACAGGTTTTATACTCTTTATCTCATAGCTTTCCTCTAACTCTTTAAGATCTCTTACTAAAGTTGCTGGATTGCAACTAATATAAATAAGTTTTTTCGGTTTTATAGCTAATATATTTTGAATACTTGTCTTATCAAGGCCTCTTCTTGGAGGATCTACCATGATAATATCTGGAATAATTTTTTTGTTATTAATTAAATCATCTAGTACCTCTTCTACATCTCCTGCAATAAACTCTGTATTAGTAATATCATTCATTTTTACATTCTCTATGGCATCTTCTACTGCCTGTTCTACAATTTCGATCCCATAGACCTTTTTTGCATATTTTGCCATAAAAAGAGAAATTGTTCCAATCCCACAGTATAAATCAAAGACAGTATCTTCTTTTGTGATATTGGCTGATTTGACACCTATCTTATATAATTTTTCTGCCTGAATTGGATTTACTTGGTAAAACGATAATGGTGAAATTTTAAATATTAAATCTCCTAATTTATCTGTTATGTATCCATTACCATATATTGTTATATTTTTCTCCCCTAGTATCACATTTGTATTTTTATCATTTATATTTTTCACAATTGTTTTAATATTAGGAAATTGATTGGTTAATGTTTCTACAAATTGTTTCTCATTTGGAAATTCCTTTCCATTCATAACAAGAATAACCATAATTTCATTTGTTCTTTTTCCTATTTTGGTAACAATATGCCTTATCAAACCTTTTCTAGTTTTTTCGTTATATACAGAAATATGGTTTTGAGCAATATACTTTACGATATATTTAGCAATTTCTTCTGTTTTTTCATCTTGAATAAGGCAATTTTCTATTGGAATAATTTCATGTGTTCTATTAGCAAAAACACCAATCACTGGTTTTCCTTCTTTATCTATTCCTACTGGATATTGGGCTTTATTTCTATAATGATATGGATGTTCCATTCCTAAAGTTTCTTCAACTTCAATATGTGTCTTTAATGTTTTATTCACCAAGCTTTGAACAGCATTTCTTTTCATTGCTAATGTTTCAGTATATTGGATATGTCTAAGATTACATCCTCCACAACGTTTATAGGTAGAACAATCACTTTCTGTTCGACTTTCAGCTTTTTTTATGATTTCCATTACTTTCCCAAAAGCATGAGAAGATAGCACCTTCACAATTAATATTTTTATCTTTTCTCCCTTAATACTATTCGGGATAAATATCGTAAAATTATCAATCTTAGCGATACCTTCTCCTTCAAAACCATTATCTATAATATCTACAATATATTCTTGATTCTTTTTTACTGGTATTTCCATTTTGACTCCTCACGGGCTAATTTTATTTTATATTTTTCTGTAAACTATGTTTTTAATCGCTAATTCAATTTTTTAAATATATAATTCCAATTTTTATACGATTTCTTTTTTCATTTTTTCTTCTATTTCATCTTCACAAGTTTTCATCGCTTGCAAAGTTTTATCTAATAATGTGTCTAGTTCCCAACCTAATTGTTCTGCACCTGTTCTAATAATCTCTCTTGAACAACCAGCTGCAAATTTTTTATCTTTAAATTTCTTTTTCAAACTTGAAAGTTCCATATCCTTCGTGCTTTTAGATGGTCTCATTTTTGCAGCAGCCCATATAATTCCAGTCAACTCATCTGTTGCAAATAAGATTTTTTCCATTTCATGTTCTGGTTTTATATCTGAACAAATACCATATCCATGACTACAAATAGCATGTACTAATTCCTCACTAGCATCGATTTCTTTTAATAGTTCTGGCGCTTTTTTACAATGTTCTTCTGGATATTGCTCAAAATCAACATCATGTAATAGTCCTGCTATTCCCCAAAAATCTTCATCACATGCATTTTCTTTTGCAAAGTATCTCATAATACTTTCTACTGTTAAAGCATGTCTTACATGAAATTCCTCTTTATTATATTTTTTTAATAATTGCATTGCATCGTTTCTTTCCATTTTTATTTCCTCCTTGTTTACTTTTGTAACACTATTTCTATATTTCCATATTTTTCATTATATCATACTCATGTAATTTTGTATAGAATCTTTGCTTTTGTTTTAAAATTCTTTATAATTCTAGTTTTATTACGTAAACATCTTGTATATTTTATTTTTTTATAATATAATTTTAATGAATTTAAATACATTATATCGAATATTTGTTATTTGAATTTAGTAAGGAGGAAAAAATGAAAAATTTTGATGTTGCCATTATTATGGGAAGTGATTCTGATTTATCTATTATGAAAGATGCAGCTAAATTTTTAGAAGATATGGGAATTTCTTATGAAATGAAGATTCTTTCTGTTCACAGAACACCTGAAAAAGCTATGGAATATGCCAATAGCTTAAAAGAAAATGGTGTAAAAGTTGTCATCGCTGGTGCTGGGGGTGCTGCACATTTACCTGGTGTATTTGCTGCTATGTTACCAACTGTTCCAGTCATTGGTATTCCAATCCATACAAAAACTTTAGGAGGCGTTGATTCTTTATATTCAATTGTTCAAATGCCTTCAGGAATTCCAGTTGCAACAGTTGCCATTAATGGTGCTAAAAATGCTGGTATCTTAGCAACTTCTATCTTAGCCATTGGAGATGATGCAATAAAAGAAAAATTAGCAACTTATAAAAATTCTTTAAAAGATGCTGTTTCTAAAAAAGATGAGAAACTTCAAGAAATGGGATATGCAAATTACTTAGAAAATATGAATAAATAAAAAAATGTCTTTTTGAGGGATTTTGGGGACGGACTCATTTTTCCCTTTTTAAGATTTAATAGCTTTGACTCTTAATAAATATAGATCTAGAAAATAGTTTTATTTATAAATAGAAATTTAAATTTCAGAAATGAATTTATACATAAATTTTTATAGTAACATATATATTTATACATAAAAAGGGAAAAATGAGTCCGTCCCCAAAATCCCTCAAAACGTCTTTGAAACAAAATAATAAGAATTTGAAAGGAATGTGAAAATAATGAAAAAAATTAGTAGTGGAAAAGTTCGTGAAATTTATGAAGTAGATGACGACAAATTATTACTTGTTGTATCTGATAGAATTTCTGCATTTGATTATATCTTACCAAATTTAATTCCTGATAAAGGAAAAATATTAAATAAAATTTCAAAATTCTGGTTTGACTATATAAAAGATGTGATACCAAATCATGTTATCTCAACAGATTTAAAGGATTTTCCTGAAGAATTCCAAACACCTGAATTTGAAGGAAGAAGTATGTTGGTTAAAAAGTTAAAAATGATACCAGTAGAATGTATTGTAAGAGGATACATCACAGGTTCTGGTTGGAAAAGTTATTTAAATGATGGAACTGTATGTGGTATTAAACTTCCTGAAGGATTACAAGAAGCTCAAAAATTACCTGAGCCAATCTTCACCCCAACTACAAAAGCACAAGAAGGACACGATGAAAATATTTCTTTTGAAGAAGTTTGTCATTTAATTGGAACAGACTTAGCAAATAAATTAAGAGAAAAAACAATTGAAGTATATACAAAATGTTCTGAATATGCTGCAACCAAAGGTGTAATAATTGCTGACACAAAATTTGAATTTGGGCTTGATGAAAATGGAGAATTAGTTATTGGCGATGAAGTATTAACTCCTGATTCTAGTAGATTCTGGGTTGCAAAAGATTATCAAGTTGGAACAAATCCAAAAAGTTTTGATAAGCAATATCTTCGTGATTGGATAAAATCTAGTGGATATAATCCTGAGGGTGATACTCCAATTCCAGAAGATGTTATTATGACAACAAGACAAAGATATATTGAAGCTTATGAAATGCTAACTGGTAAGAAATATGAATAATTAAAAAAAAGGGAAATTGGGGACGGACTCATTTTTCCCTTTTTTAATTCTACAAATAGAAAATATAAATTCATTATGCAATTTTGTATAAACTATATTTTTATAGAAATTTTATAAGAAGATTTCGAGGAAATATTTATGGTTTATCTTTTTTTAAGCAGGATGACATTCTTCGGATTTTTATGATTTTTAAATTCGAATTTAGATTTATGTATAGTAGAATCGTTCCATTTTTTATTCTATATTTTTTTAGATAATAAAAAAGGGAAAAATGAGTCCGTCCCCAATTTCCCTTTTTCTTAAAATTTAATTTTTTCAAAACGGTCTTTTTCAAGCGTTTCTGGTACTTCAATTGGATATGTTCCTGTAAAACAACCATAACAAAAGTTATCTATTTTACAATCTTTAGCAATTTCTTTTAAGCTATCCATACTTAAATATTCTAAAGAATCAGCACCAATTTCCTTTTGAATTTCCTCTTTTGTCATTTTGTTGGCAATTAAAGCTTCTTTTTTATCAACATCTGTACCGAAATAACATACACCTACAAAGGCTGGTGATGCCACTCTAATATGTACCTCTTTTGCTCCTGCTTCCTTTAATGTTCTAATAATTCTTGTTATCGTTGTTCCTCTTACAATCGAATCATCTACTAAAACAATTTTCTTTCCTTTTACAGTTTCTTTTAAAGGATTTAATTTTAAAGCTACCAAATCTTTTCTTTTACTTTGTGCATTTTGTATAAAAGTTCTTCCTATATATTTACTTTTGGTAAATACCATATCATAAGGAATTTTAGATTCTTTTGAATATCCTAAAGCAGCATCTAATCCAGAATCTGGAACACCTGCTACAATATCTGCATCTACTGGAGCTTGTTTTGCTAAATATCTTCCTGCATTTTCTCTGAAAATATGTACATTAATGCCATCCATAATCGAATCTGGTCTTGCAAAATAGATGTATTCAAAAATACACATTCCTTTTCTTTCATTTGGCATATATTTCTCACTTTTCACTTGATTATCTGTAACAATCACAATTTCTCCTGGTTCAATATCTCTCTCAAATTTCGCTCCTGTGATATCTAATGCACAACTTTCTGAAGCAAATACAATATCTTCCCCTAAATGTCCCATACATAATGGTCTAAATCCTTGCGGATCTCTTACTGCGATTAGTTTTTGTGGTGACATGATTAGTAGTGAATAGGCACCTTTTATAATCTTCATTGTATTTTTTACAGCTTCTTCAATTGAATTTGTTTTGATTCTTTCTCTTACAATAATATGACAAATAACTTCTGTATCACTAGTTGTTGTAAAAATAGCACCTTCATCTTCTAATTCTCTTTTTAGTTCTAATGCATTTGTGATATTTCCATTATGAACAACTGCTAAGTTTCCTTTTTTATGTCTTACTACCATTGGTTGTGCATTTTCTTTCCTACTTTCTCCTGTTGTTGAATATCGAACATGTCCAATTGCCATTTTTCCTGTTGGTAACGAATTTTGAATATGTTTTGTAAATACATCAGACACTAATCCTAAATCTTTATGAAAATGAATCACCCCATCTTCATTTACTGCAATTCCACAACTTTCTTCTCCTCTATGTTGAAGTCCTGATAATCCCACACATACTGGTGTTACTACATCTTCATTATTTTCAATTCCATAAATTCCATAAATTCCACATTCTTCTTTTATTTTTTCTCCAAACATTTTTCACTACTCTCTTTCTATTTTGTTTTGTGTTAAATTTATTATGTAACAAATCTAGCTTTGCTAGAGCTTTTCCTTACCTATTTAATGTTAGCTATACTAAATTGAGGTCTAGCAAAAGCGTATAAGATTTGTTGTGCGAAAAATTGTTACACAATTTTTCTGTACAATTTTGTTTTTGGCATTATGGAAAATGCAATTTTCTATAATGTCAAAAAAATCTTTTTTTGTCTTTGACACTTTTTTCCTTTTTTTATATACTAAAAAACATATTTATGTTAAAAATTTTATTATGTGTTTCTCTCATATTTGACATTTGGTGATGTTTTTGCTAAAATGCAATCAAATCATAATTTATATAAGGAGTTGTTTTTATGTATAATTTAGTTGTTTTTGCTTCTGGTAATGGCTCTACTCTACAATCTATTATTGATGCTATTGATAAAAAAGAATTACATTCACAAATTGTATTGGTTGTTTCTAATAATCCTGATGCTTTTGCATTAGAAAGAGCTAAGAAAGCAAATATTCCTACTTACATTACCAAAAATAAGAAATATCAAGATATTGATGACGAATTATATGAAGTCTTATCTCATTATGACATTAATTTAATTGTTTTAGCAGGCTATTTAAAATTAATTGGTGATAAATTACTTTCTAACTATACAATTATCAATACACATCCTTCATTACTTCCTAAATATGGTGGTAAAGGTATGCATGGTATGCATGTTCATCAAGCAGTTATCGATAACAAGGAAAAGCAAAGTGGTGTAACTGTTCATTATATTAATAACGAATATGACAAAGGTAATATTATCAGTCAAACAGTTGTTGATGTTTTAGAAACCGATACGCCTGAAACGTTAGCAAGTAAAGTCCAAACTGCTGAAAAAGTACAATTAGTTAATGTTATTAAAAAATTTGAAATAGGTGAACTTTGAGGGATTTTGGGGACGGACTCATTTTTCCCTTTTTTCTTTTGGGAATAAACTATAAAAAGTTAATTTCTTCTTTCTATCCAAAAAGGGAAAAATGAGTCCGTCCCAAAAATCCCTCAAAGTTTACTCCTAATGTTCGTAAATTTCTCCAATATCTTTTCGATAATCTAAATTATCACTAATATTTCCTTCTAGTGCTTTATATGCTCTTTCTTTTGCTTCTTCTAAAGTATTTCCCATTGTTGTTACACCAAATAATCTAGAGGTTCCTACTGCTTCATATGTATCTCCTTCTATTGGTTTTGTACTGGCAAAATAAATTTTAGCACCACTTTCTTCAATTGCTTTTTTATTGACTGTAAATACACATGGTTCTTTACTTTTTTGTATTGCATAATCTGGGCTAACCACATAAATAGTAAATGTATAATTCTTTTTGAATTTACAATTTTCTACACTTAATTTTTTATTGAATATATTTTCTAATACTTCTGTAAATGGTGTTTCTAAAGAGTTTAATACATTTAATGCTTCTGGATCTCCAAATCTTGCATTAAATTCAATAAATTTAATACCATCTTTGCATTTGAAAAATCCCCCATAAATAACACCTGTAAATTCTAAATTATCTTTATTTACATATTGAATGGTGTCTTTTATTAATTTACTACATACATCTACATCTTTTTGCTCCAAAAATGGTAATAATCCATTTTCAAAACTAAGACAACCCATTCCTCCTGTTCCTGGTCCTTTGTCCTCATCAAAACGATATGGATAGTCAAAGGTAATTGGTGTTACCACAATGTTTTCCCCATCTGTTAATGCCATAACCGTAAATTCTCTACCTTCTACTTTATCTTGTACGATAACACTTCCATCAGATTCTAAGCAAGATTTTGCATAGTTATATCCTTCTTCTTTTCCTTTAAAATGAATTCCTCCTACTTTAACACCTTTTCCACCTGTTAATCCTTCTGGTTTTATGACAAAGCTATCATCATGATAATTTTTCATTACTTCATCTAGTCCATCAATCGTTTTTACACTTTCATTTCGGATTATCATTTCAGGTGCTAATTGCTTTACAATATCTAAAGCATAGGTTTTGCTCCATTCTACTTTTGCTCCTTTTGATGTTGGTCCAAAAGTTTGTAATCCTAGCTTTCTTGCTAAGTCAATTGCTCCTTCTTGTAGCAAATTATCTTGACTAACCACTGCTGCTTCAATTGCTTCTTCTTTTACAAATTTTTCTACAAGAGTTTTATCAAATGGGTCTCCTATGATGTATTTTCCATTTGATTTTTCTACTTGCTCTACAATTGATGGGTTCGCATATGGTAATATAGCATATAACGCATACCCTTTTGCAATTTGTTCAGCAAGTACTGCTTCTCTTCCACCATTTCCTAGTAATAAACATTTTTTCATCATCTATCCTCTCCTTTATATTCATTTTCTACTTGTAGTAAATTATATTCTGAGGTTAATACTCTTCTTAATTGATCTGCATTTTCAAATACAATTCCGTGAATCCCTATTACTTCTGCATTTTTCACATTTTTCTCATAGTCATCTATAAACAACGTTTCATCTGCTACAATATTGGCTTGTTCTAACACTCTTCTAAAAGTTTGTCTATCTGATTTTACAGCTCCTATATCATAAGAAAATATTTTTTTATCAAAAATTTTTAAATCTTCATTTTTTTCTTCAATATATTGCATCCATTCTCTAGCATGGTCTGAAAATAATATCAATTGATACTTTCCTTTTAACTCTTTAATAATTTCCATCGTTCCTGGAATCGGCTTATTTAAATTCGAACGGATAACTGTCTTTAATTTTTCTATGGATACATTCCAGTTTTTACTTTCTAATACCTCGTTTAAATATTCCTCTTCTGTTAATGTTCCTTTTAACAAATTTACGAAGATTTCATCTTCTCTTTTAGAATCTAAATCCACTTTAGTTTTTAATAATTTTTGTTTCTCGGATGTTCCATATTGGCTTTCTAATACTACTTCTTCTATACCACGATATCCTGATATAATAACCTCTGATAAATCAAATATGATATTTTTAATCATATATTAAGAGTTCCTTTCTTTTATATTAAATGCATGTCACTTTAACTTTTAGACCGTCCCTAAATTCTATCTAAACTCACGTTAAATTCATCATACGAACTTTAAGGACTGTCCCTAAAGTTTACACATTTACTTCTATTGTAGCATCTTGTCCTAAACCTTGATACTTCTCTAAAACTGGATTTACTCTATCATTAATAAAATCTTCTACTTGGCTAACTGCTCTTCCACATAAATGATCTGGATTTAAGATATGTAAAATTTCTTCTTCTGTTAAGCCAAATGTTTCATCTGCTGCAATTCTTTGTACTAGGTCATTTGGTTTTCCATATTCTTTTACTTGTTTTCCAGCTTCCATAGAATATACTCTGATTTTTTCATGTAATTCTTGTCTATCTCCACCTTTTAGAACAACATTCATTAAAATTTCTTCTGTTCCCATAAATGGTAATTCTTGCATCATATTTGTTTTTATAACATTTTTATATACCACAATATCACTTGAAATATTGGCATAAAGAATTAAAATTGCATCTACTGCTAAGAAACTTTCTGGTACACAAATTCTTTTATTGGCTGAGTCATCTAATGTTCTTTCTAACCATTGTGTTGCTGCTGTCACACTTGGATCCATTGCCAATGTCATGACATGTCTTGATAAAGAGTTTATTCTTTCACTTCTCATTGGATTTCTTTTATATGCCATAGCTGATGAACCAATTTGTCCTTTTTCAAATGGTTCTTCTAATTCTTTTTCATGTTGTAATAAACGCATATCATTAGCAAATTTAGAACAACTTTGTGCAATTTCTGCTAATAGATTTAAAACTCTTGAATCTAATTTTCTTGTATAAGTTTGCCCTGATACATTATACACTTTTTCGAATCCCATTTTTTCAGCAATTTTTGCATCAATTTGTTTTACTTTATCTTCATCTTTAAATAATTTCATAAAACTTTCTTGTGTTCCTGTTGTTCCTTTGCAACCTAGTAATTTCATATGACTTTCTACAAATTCTAATTCTTCTAAGTCTTCTAATAAATCTTGCATCCATAAAGTTGCTCTTTTTCCGACAGTTGTTAATTGTGCTGGTTGAAAATGGGTATATCCTAAACAAGTTACATCTTTATTCTTTTCTGCAAATGCTTTTAAGTTTTTGATAACGATGATTAATTTTTCTTTGATTAATTTTAATGCTTTAGACATTAAAATGACATCTGTGTTATCTGTTACATAACATGAAGTAGCCCCTAAATGAATAATTGGTTTTGCCTTTGGACATTTTAATCCAAATTCATATACATGTGCCATAACATCATGTCTACACTCTTTTTCTCTTTTAGCTACGATTTCATAGTCAATATTTTCCACATTTTTTTTCATTTCTTCAATTTGTTCATCTGTTATATCAATTCCTAGTTCTTTTTCTGTTTCTGCTAATGCTACCCATAATTTTCTCCATGTTGAATATTTTTCATTGCTTGACCATATTCTATTCATTTCTGGACTTGCATATCTACCAGAAAGTGGTGTTTTATATATATTATTGTTTTCCATGTTTTCATTCCTTTCTTCTTTAATTATCAAATTGAGGGATTTTGGGGACGGACTCATTTTTCCCTTTTTTGTATTTTGTAACATTAAACTACGGCATTATAACATGATTGCATAATTTTATGTATTATTCATTCTTAAAATCGATATACTTTATAAAACTTATTTTATAATTTATATATCATAAATTTTTTTGTTGAAAAAGGGAAAAATGAGTCCGTCCCCAAAATCCCTCAATTTGATATTCAACTATCTGTAATAGTTCACCCCTGCTTTAAAGATTTTTTGATCTTTCTCGCCTGGCATATTTTTCAAAATATCTCTATAACATCTTTCTGAATGTCCCATCTTTCCTAAAATTCTACCATCTGGACTGGTAATACCTTCAATTGCGTCTATTGAACCATTTGGATTAAATTCAATATCATATGTCGCATTTCCACTAAAGTCAACATATTGTGTAGCAATTTGTCCTTTAGCAATTAATTCTTCTTCTAATTCTTTTGAAACAATAAATCTACCTTCTCCATGTGAAATTGGTACTGTAAATGTTTCCCCTAATTCTACTTCACTAAACCATGGTGACATTTTTGATACGACCTTTGTATTAACCATTTTGGATTGATGTCTAGAAATCGTATTAAAGGTTAATGTTGGCATTGTATCATCCATTTCTCTGATTTCTCCATATGGTAATAATCCTAATTTTACTAATGCTTGGAATCCATTACAAATTCCTAACATTAATCCATCTTTTTCATATAGGTGTTTATGGATTAAGTCTTTTAGTTTTGGATTTCTGAAAATACTACTGATAAATTTTCCTGAACCATCTGGCTCATCTCCTGCACTAAATCCTCCTGGGAACATGATAATTTGTGCTTTTTCAATTTCTTTTGCAAATAATTCGATAGAATCTTGTATATCTTGTGCTTTTAAATTCTTAAATACAACTGTACTAACTCTTGCACCTGCATCTTCAAATGCTTTTGCTGAATCATATTCACAGTTTGTTCCTGGGAATACTGGGATAAAGACATGTGGTTTTGTAATTGGTAATTTTCTAGTAATCGTAGGTGTTTTTTCACTTAAGATATTTCTAGCTGTTCCTTTTTGTTCTACTTTTGTTGGGAATACTTTTTCTAATGGTTCTTCCCAAAGTTTGATTAATTCCTCTAAGTCTAGTTCAACATTTTCATTCACTACAATTTTTGCTTCACTTGTTGTGGTTCCTAATAATTCTAATTTTACATTATCGATACCTTCTGATGTTTCTAAAACAAATGAACCATATAGTGGTGTAAATAAGTCTTCTGTGTTACTAAACTTAAATCCAATCTTATTTCCTATACAACTTTTTGTAATCACATCTGCTATACCACCATTTTTAATTGTACTTGCTGATAATACTTTTCCATCATTAATCAATTTATGTACCAATTCAAAGTTTTCTTTTAATTCATCAAAGTCAATGATATTTTCTTTTCCCATTTTTGTTTTTAATACATATACTTTTGAATTTGTTTTCTTAAATTCATTTGATACAACTTTTGTTGTGTCTACATCACCGATACAGAAAGACACTAATGTTGGTGGTACATCTAATTCGTTATATGAACCTGACATACTGTCTTTTCCACCAATTGCTGCTATTTGTAATTGTTCTTGCACATAATATGCTCCCAATAATGCAGCTAATGGTTTTCCCCATCTTTCTGGTTCATTTCTTAATTTTTCAAAATATTCTTGTAATGTTAAATATGCTTTCTTGTAATCGCCACCAAGTGCTACATATTTTGCCACTGATTCTACAATTGCATATACAGCTCCGTGGAATGCACTCCAGCTTGCAATATATGGATTATATCCATATGTCATAATTGTTCCTGCATCTGTATATCCTTCTAATGTTGGAATTCTTGCTACCATTCCTTCTGCTGGTGTTAATTGATATTTTCCTCCAAATGGCATAATGACTGTATTGGCTCCGATTGTACTATCAAATCTTTCTACTAATCCTCTTTGTGAACAACAATTTAAGTCTGTAATGGTTTCTTTCCATGTTTTCTCTATGTCTTTGACTTCCTTATTTGCAAAATAGTTTTTTGCATCTAACGGTTTTGTGATTTTTGCATTGGCATTTTTTACATCTCCATTTGTATTTAAGAATTCCCTTGAAAGGTCAACAATCACTTTATTTCTCCAGTACATTTTGACTCTTGGCTCTTCTACTACTTTTGCAACAACAGTTGCTTCAATATTTTCTTTTTCTGCTAATTGGATAAAGTTTTCTACATCTTTATCTGCTACAACAACTGCCATTCTTTCTTGTGATTCCGAAATAGCAAGTTCTGTACCATCTAGTCCTTCATATTTTTTAGGCACTTTATCTAAATTAATTTCTAATCCATCTGCCAACTCTCCAATGGCTACTGATACACCACCAGCTCCAAAGTCATTACAACGTTTAATTAATTTTGTTACTTCTTCATTTCTAAATAATCTTTGAATTTTTCTTTCTTCTGGTGCATTTCCTTTTTGTACTTCTGCACCACAACTTGTTAAAGATTCACTATTATGTGCTTTAGATGAACCTGTTGCTCCTCCACATCCATCTCTACCAGTCTTTCCACCAAGTAGAACAACTTTATCTCCTGGCTCTGGTCTTAATCGAATGACATTTTTAGAAGGTGCTGCTCCTACTAATGCTCCAATTTCCATACGTTTTGCAACATATCCTGGATGATAGATTTCGGCAACTTGTCCTGTTGCTAGACCAATTTGATTTCCATAAGAACTATATCCTCTCGCTGCCTCATTTGTTAGTTTTCTTTGTGGTAATTTGTTTGGCAATGTTTCTTCAATGGTTTGTCTTGGGTCTCCACATCCTGTTACACGCATTGCTTGATATACATATACACGTCCTGATAATGGGTCACGAATGGCTCCTCCTAAACAAGTAGCTGCTCCACCAAATGGTTCAATTTCTGTTGGGTGGTTATGTGTTTCATTTTTGAACATGATTAAGTATTCTTCTTCTTTTCCATCTACCATAATATTGGCTTTGATACTACAAGCATTAATTTCTTCTGATTCATCAAGATTTTTTAAGACACCTCTTTTTTTCAATTCTTTTGCGACAATGGTTGCTACATCCATTAAACAGATATCTTTTTTTCTATCTTGATATACAAATTTTCTAGATTCTATATATTTTCCATATATCTCTTTTAATAAGTCCCATTCAATATCAATTTCTTCTAATCTGGTAAGAAAAGTTGTATGTCTACAATGGTCTGACCAATATGTATCAATCATTTTCATTTCTGTCATGGTAGGGTCTCTCTTTTCTGTGTCTCTAAAATATTCTTGGCAGAATTTTAAGTCTGCTATATCCATTGCAAATCCATATTTTTCATAGAATTTTTCTGTATCATCATCTGTCATGTGAATAAATCCATCTACTACTTGCACATCTTCTGGCTCTATCAATTTATCTTCTAATGTTTCTGGTTTTTCTAGACTTGCTTCCCTTGCGTCTACTGCATTAATTAAATAGTTTTTTATCATTTCTAATTCTTCACTAGAAACACTACCTTTTAGAATATATACTTTTGCTGATTTACAAGTTGGTCTTTCTCCTCCACTAATAATTTGTAAACATTCTTCTAATGAGTTTGCTCTTTGGTCAAATTGTCCTGGCAAATATTCTACTGCAAATACTTTATCATTTTGATTGAAAGTATAGGTCTCATCAAAATAGTCATCTACTTGTGGTTCTGAAAATACAGTTGTTTTTGCTTTGTTATAACTTTCTTCATCTACACCAGATACATCGTATCTGTTTAGAATAACTACTTGTTCTAGTCCTTTTATCTGTAAGTTTTCTTTTAAATCCTCTAGGATTCCTTTTGCTTCTACATCAAATCCTGATTTTTTTTGAACATAAATTCTTCTTACCATTTTATACTTCCTCCTTTATTTATTTTGGTAATATTTTAATCATAAGTCGTATAGATATCTTTGCTTATTTGCTTTATGTAATACGAAAATAGGTAGACATCATTCTAGCAATAAATGCTTATATAATATCTACCCGATTTTCATACACTTAATTTCTTACTTAAAAAAATCCCTGAGATCATCCACTCTGTCCCAAAACCATTCTATCAACATATCCCAGAAAGAATAGTATTTCTCGAAGCTACTGTCTGGATAGATGACAATTTGCTGGCCTGTCCAGATCAGGTTAATAACATTACTATCTTCTGTTGTTATTGTTCCCTCTCCGCGGACTTTCACCTTGATCATCTCATCATCCGAAAGCACTATACCTTCGGAAAGAATCTCATCAATTCTTTCTTCCCGTAGGTCTGTCTTTTCCAACAGTTCCTGTCTCAATTCCTCTTTTTGATAGGTGTTATTGAGAACTATTGCTCTCCCCGTTTTGTCTTGAAATTGTGTATATAACATTTTTACCTCCTTGACACTATGTGTCGATGTTCAGTTTATACTGTTACGCTAGATATTATATCACATTTTTATTACATATTCAATTTTTCTTGTTTATATGACCTTTATTTCTTTATTTCCTTTAACCACCTTTCCAATTACATAAGCTTTTTCTCCTTCTTGTTCCAATACGTTTAATGCTGTTTCCTTATCACTTTCTGGAACAATAATTGCCATACCAATTCCCATATTAAAAGTATTATACATATCTCTTTCTGGAATGTTTCCCTCTTTTTGAATTAATTTGAAAATTTCTGGTACTGGGTATGTATGTTTTTCAATTTCTAATGAAACATTGTCATTTAACATTCTTGGCATATTCTCATAAAAACCTCCACCAGTTATGTGTGAAATTCCTTTTACTGTTACTTCATTGATTAATTTTAAAACTGGTTTTACATAAATTTTAGTTGGTGTCAATAATGCTTCTCCTAATGTCATTCCTAATTCTTCCCTATATTCTTTCAAATTTTCTTCATTCACATCAAATATTTTTCTTACTAAAGAAAATCCATTTGAATGTACACCTGAAGATGTAAGACCAATTACAACATCTCCTTCTTGAATATTATCAGGATTAATGATTTTTGATTTATCAACAACTCCAACACTAAATCCTGCTAAATCATATTCATTATCAGAATATAGCCCTGGCATTTCTGCTGTTTCTCCACCAACTAATGCACAACCTGCTTTTTTACATCCATCTGCTACACCTTTTACGATACTTGCTACCATTTCAGGAATGTTTTTCCATAATGATATATAATCTAAAAAGAATAATGGTTTTGCCCCACAGCAAACGATGTCATTCACACACATTGCTACACAATCTTGTCCTATGGTATCATGCTTATCCATCAAAAAAGCCAATTTTAGTTTCGTTCCCACACCATCTGTTCCTGATACTAAAATAGGCTCCTTCATTTCATGAATATCTAACTTAAAAAGACCCCCAAATCCTCCAAGGTCTGACATTACTCCTTTTGTGTATGTTTCTTGTACACTTTTTTTCATTAATTCTACTGCTTTATATCCTGCTGTTACATCTACGCCTGCTTCTTTATAGCTTTCACTAAAACTTTTTTCCATTGATTTTCTCCTTTCAATTTCTACCCTTCTATAATACTATATTTTTTAACTTTTTACAAGGTTTTTATTAAAAATTTGCTAATTCTTTCTTCTTTTCTTATCTTTTCTTACATTTATTGCATTTTTCTACCTAAAATGGTATAATTTTCCTAAATATATGAGGAGGATTTCGCTATGAAACTAATTGGTATTACTGGTAAAACAGGAAGTGGAAAATCTACTATTGCAACAATATTATCTCAGAAATTAGGGGGGCAATATGTTGATATTGACAAAATTGGACATCAAGCCACTTCGAATCCTGCTATTGCAAAAAAACTTTGTAATATATTTGGTAATCAACTATTAGATAATAATGGATATATTAATAGAAAAAAATTAGGTAATATTGTATTTAGCGATACAAATAAAATGCAAATTTTGACAGATATCACTTGGGAATATATGGAACAAGAATTAAATAAGATTTTATTACAAAAGCAGAAATATTTTATTTTTGATTGGGCTTTACTTCCTAAAGTAAAATATTGGGATATGTGCGATATAAAAATATTGGTTACTGCAAATGATATCATTAGAAAGAAAAGAATATTAGAAAGAGACCACATTTCTGAAGAATACCTTGAAAAAAGAGAGTCTGCTACACTAGATTATTCTAAACTAACCTTTAACTATTCTTTCCATAATGATTATGCACCAGATTCTATCACTTCTTTTATTAATAAAATACTTGAAGAATTCATAAAAGAAGAAAAATAAGATACAGATGGTAAGGATATTCCTCTATATTCTTACTATCTGTATTTTTATTTATTTAATAACTTCCATAATCTCTTCTGGTAAATATTTTGATACATCTTTCTTATATTGTAATAATTCCATTACCATACTTGAACTGATATTTCCCAAACTGCCTGCTCGAATATACATGGTATCTAATCCTGAAATTTCTTCATTAATAGATGCCAAGGTTTCTTCATATTGATAATCCATACCATTTCTAACCCCTCTTACTAAGAGCGTCGCATTATGCTCTAATGCTGCATCAACAGAAAGGTTATCATAACAAACCACAGATACATTGGTAAGTTTTCTATTTTCAATAACTTTTTGTATAGCATTTTTCATAAGTTCTTTATCATATCTTCTTTTCTTATCTGGGTGAACACCAATTCCTATGATAACTTTGTCAAATAATTTAGCTGATTTTGTTACTACATGTAAATGTCCATTGGTAAACGGGTCAAAACTTCCTGCATAAAATCCAATTTCCATAATGTTTCCTCCTACTTTACAAATTCTCATGTTCTCTTCTATATTTTACAATATTTTTCATAATTTTACAAGTTTAAAACATTAAAAGAAGGACACTTTCGTGTCCTCAGCGGCTCATCTCGGCTATAAACTGTCCCATACTACAAGTCTTTATATGCTTGCAGGTGGAACAATCCTGTTCGCCGTAGCGACACCGTCTGTTCGCCGCTTTTAGAGAGTTATACTCTCTTTTTAGTTCGCTTCTTTCAGGTCCTTCCATTGCCTTCTCCTTTCTCCCATTCGGGAGGTTGTAATTTAAGTTTCTTTGCACAACCATTTAGTCATACTACTATTATTATACTACACTTCACATAAAATTGCAAAAAAATAGAGATCGTTATTTTAATTACTATTTTTCTAACCACTTATATATCAAAATATCAAAAAAGTAGCACCTTTATTTTTATAGCATAAAAGTCTTATTATTGTTACCACACAATAATAAGACCTTACTGTATAAGTATATTAAAATTTATTTTCCATATCCTATATCTTTTGTGCTATATTTTTCTGGCCTTAAACCAATCCTTTTATGCATATATCTTAATACCAATAAAATAACTATTAATCCAATGACTCCTATTATCAAATATGCTGTACCTGTTGTATAATACTCTAATAATATGCCTCCCAAAAACTTTATCACTATTTCTCCTATGTGTTTTATAAAATTATTTGCAGATAAAATTTTTGCTCTATTCTCAGAGTTTGTAAAATTTGTAATATATCTATCATTTAATATCCAATATGGTCCTCTAAAAAAATGATGTATAACATATGCAAGCATAACCATTATGATTGTGAAAGAAAAGTTTAGATTCATATTAACAATGCTTCCCACAATAATAAACGATAGAAATATAGGAATTGATATAAATGCTAATGTTCTATTCTTAAAAGTATTATGTATTTTATTTTGGTAATTTACCGAGAAGCATTGCACAAGTGTTAGTACAGCAAAAATAATGCCAAAATATTGAGGTGCTATCTGTAAATCTGTTAACAAGCTTTTTTCATAAGTAGAAATCATCATTAATGTACCTGCAAATATGGATGTAAATAGAAAAAGTGCCTTTAATCTATTAGATTTTATAGCAAAATGAAGTCCTTGTTTCATATCTCTTATAGTTTCTGATATTGTTATATTTTTCTTTTCCTCTGTTTTTATTTCTTCAAACCTATAAGCTAAGATTACCGCTAAAAATGATGTTATACTAGATAAAATAAGAGGAATATATGGATTAATCGCGAATAAAAAACCTGTAATTATTGATGAGGTAGCACTTAAAGCATAACTTAAAGAGGAGCCTTTTGCATTTATATTTCCGAATGAATTCTTACCTTTACATGGCTTAGTAGATTCATATAATAGCGTATTTCTAGCTATATCTTTTATAGAGTTTCCAAATGCACACATAAAATATGCGATTATTAAAAATGCAAAATTGTCTATAAAAATCATCATTACAATTTGAATAGTTGCAAAAGTTGTTCCTAATATTAACGCCTTTCTACTTCCTACTCTTTCAATTAAAATTGAGGCTGGTATTTGTAATAATAATAAAAATAGTGAATATATAGATTCTGCATACATAACTTTTGCAGGTGCTATTCCTTTTACTTCTGTCAGGAACAAAAAAATAATTGCACTATAAAACAAAGGATCCCACCCTAGTCCTTTATATAATGGAAATATCCTTCGATTATATTTCATTGCCATTTCTTGTTTCATTTGCTTCTCCTTTGTAAATCTAATTGATTATAAACTCTAATCTTTTTTCTTTATGAGTTCTAATACTTTATTTGCAGTATCTATATTAAAGTCAACTACTTTTTCACTATCATGTATTTTCCTATACCAAATTATTTTTTCAATAATTATCATATATAAAAATTTTAGAACTAAAGTTTTCTCCTGTTCAAGTTCTTTGGCTATTAGTGACACTATTTTTTCTATTTGGACTTTATGCGGTGCATTTATTTCTAATTCTCCCCTTATGAATTGTGCTGTTTCTATAAGCTTTTCTCCAATCAGTCCATGCGGATCAATCACTTTCCACCCATTTTCTGCTTTTAATATATTTTTATGGTTTAAATCATTATGTAATATATACCTATTTAAGTTCATTTTTTGTATTTCTTTATACACATTTTCCATTTCATAAATTAAATATAGTATGTCTTCATATTCACTTTTATTCTTATAAACATACTCTAACAATTCATCTACTTTTTCTTCATGAGTTGGAAATTGATCTTTTTTATTATCTGGTAATGTATACTCATCTAAAATATTGCAAAATATTTTTACTCTATCTTCTAATGTTTTGACATTATCTAATGAATAGCCTGGTAAAATTCTTTCTAAAATAAGTACTCTATCCTTCAAATTAGAATAATAACATTTCACCATATTGTTAGTATGATATTGCTTCATAATTTTGATTTCTCCAATTGTTGTTTTAGTTGGAGCACCTATTTTTAATACAATTTCTCCATACATTTTTGAACTTGCAAATGCTACAAAGTTCATACTTAAATTTTCTATCATTTCCACATTTTCTAACTGAATTTTATCTGTGTATTTATTTACAATATTCTCTAAGTTAGCTAACCATTTTATGCCTTTTTTATCATATCTATTCATAATATTTTTCTTGAAATTTTCTGGTATTTCTAACATTTTTTACTTTCCACCTTGAAAATTTATTTTCTAAACAATAAAAACCTTATGCCAAACGCAAGGTTTCATTCTATCACAAATAATTTGTGGTGCCATTGGCATAGTTATCTACAACTTTTTGGCTCTCATTGACGATTGATATAAAAATCAATCAATTTATTAAATTATATCATAATTTCTATAAATTACAACACTCATATCTAAAATTTTAAAATTTTTATATATTAAACAGATAAGAAATCATATCTTAAAGTATAAAATTGCAAAATAATTTTATAAAACATTCGAACTTTTGTTTACTTATAATTTATAATATGCTATACTTTGGAAAGCGTGATAATTTATGAATAATGAAATTCACACTAATATTAAAGAAACTGAAAATTTATTAAATAATATCGATACTACTGATGCAATTCAATTTTCTGAATGGACTAAAGAAAAAGCAAATTTAAGATATAATGGACAACTTCCTAAATTTCCAATATATAATAATTTTATTTATTGGTGTAATCTTGGAATAAATGTTGGAAGTGAACAAAATAAGTTAAGACCCGTTCTAATATTAAGAACTTCTAAAAATTCCCCAATCTGCACTATTCTTCCTTTAACAACTAAAAGATTAGGTGACCAATTTTGGTTTCATATTGATTTAGAAGAAGTTGATTCAACAGTTTTAGTTGAGCAATTAAAAGTAGTTAGCAAAATAAGAATTACAGCTCTTTATAGAAAAAAGGGGAAATTAGTTACTATTTCACAAAACGACTGGGACAAGATTAATTCACAACTTGAAAGTCAATATAGGCTAAGACCACTGAAAAATGAATAAAAATTCAAATTTTGCTTGACTTTCTGCCATAGAATAGTTTATAATTAAATTAATAAAACATTAGTGTCCGTT
>CALXQV010000069.1 GCA_944390535.1 uncultured Clostridia bacterium
CAATTAAAAAATTATGAATTATTAGTAGAATTATCACAAAAATACAATAAAACTCAAAATCAAATTATATTAAATTGGATAATGAAAGAAAAGAAAATTAATGTTTTAATTAAGAGTACAAACTGCGATAGAATAGATGAAAATATAAAATCTTTAGATTTTGAAATGGAAGAAAAAGATTATAAAAGATTAAATGATTTCAAAAATGAGAAATTTGAAGATATAAAAATAGACTGGGATAATACAGGAGATGGCATTAGCATAGATCAATTGCCAAATCAGTTTTAGAAAGAGGTATTCAAGTGAATTATTATTTTTTATGTAATGACTTTTTTGAGCAGTATAAAAGTATAAGAGAAATAAAAACATCAATAAAAAAATATATACAAAATAATTATGATATTCTAAAAGATATTTACTTTGAGCCTAAAAAAATAGAAAAAGAGAAAATAGAAGAAATTACTAATTGTGTAGAATATCAGAAGGCATTGCTAAATACAATTACTCATTTAAATAATACTAACTTAAATACGATTTTAGAGAATACAATCAGTAAACTGGGTAACATGTTGAATTATAGAAATATTGATAAAAAAATATATATAATTATAGGATTGAATACTACTACAATATATTCTACAAAGTATCAAAATCAAGATGTTACCGTTATACTATTAGAATCAACTTTAGGGATAGAGGAAAATATTAAAATGTTACTTGCTCATGAATATACACATTGGATTAGGGAAAAAGAAATAAAACATGATATATTTGAAAACTGCATAGGAGAAAGATTTGTTACAGAAGGCATAGCATGTGCTTTTTCAGAAGAAATAGTTCCCAATAAGGAAGAGTGTTATTATACAATAGTTCCTAATACAACAATTCGATGGGTAAAAGATAATAAAGAGCTGATAGATAAAATTGTTGAAAATGAACTTGATAAAAGTAATATGATGTATGATTTTTTCTATATGTTTGCAAAAACGAAAATTCCTAATATGCCAGTAAGAACAGGATATGTGTATGGATATTTGAAGGTAAAGGAATATATGAAAAAAAATAACTTAACAATAAAAGATATTGTAAAAAAAGATTGGAAAAAAATTTTAATATGATTTTGGGAAGTTTATAAAATCAATAATTTTGATAAATTTATATAATATAATTGTCGGAAACCTTCGTAAATTATTGAAGATTTACGAAGATTTCCGAAAAGAAAATAGAAATAAACTTTCAAAAATAAAGGAGATACAATGGTTAATATCGGAATAATTGGAACTGGTGTTGGTATAAGAACGTATTTAAATACTTTTAAAAAATTTAAAAATGCAAATGTAATAGCAATTAGTGGTAGTAACAAAGAAAGAGCAGAAAAATTTGCAAAAGAAAATAGTATAAAAATTGCTTGTAAAGATTACAAAGAATTAATTGATTTAGAGGACTTAGATTTAGTTTGTATTACTGCACCAAATAAATATCATTATGAATATGCAAAATACTGTATTGGTGCTAATAAAAATATGATACTAGAAAAGCCAGCTACTATGACAATAGAAGAAGCAAAAGAATTAAAGCAAATGCTTGATAAAAGTGATAAAATTAATATTATAAATCATCAGTTAAGATTCAACCCATATTTATTAAAAGTAAAAGAAATAATAGAACAAGGATTATTAGGTAGAATTTATTATATCAACATACATCAACAAAGTACCAGTTTTTTAGATAAAAATATGAAGTTAAACTGGAGTTTAGAAGAAAATGAAGGTGGTGGAGTAAGATTAGCAATGGGAAGCCACTTGATAGATTTGATAAGATTTTGGTTAAATAAAGATATATTAACAGTAAAAGGAAATATGGATGTTGTAATCCCCAAAAGAGTAGATAATAATGGTAACATAAAAGATGTCACTGTATGTTCCTTCTTTAATGCTAATTTAAATTTTAAAGATAATGTTACTGTAAATACATCAGCTACTTGCAGTGCAATAGGAAATAGTGGATTTAATTTTCAAATATATGGAGAGAATGGAGAATTACATTTTGATTTAGATAATAAATTGATAGGATATTTTATAGATAAAAAGGGAATTAGACAAGAAATTAAAGTAGATGGTGTAACAGTAGAAGAAAGGGAAAACAAAGTATCGATATTTAGTGGGTCATTTATATATTGTGCAAAACCACTATTGTCTGCAATAGAAAGTGGCAACATTAATACATTAAAGAATGTTTCCAAAATTGAAGATGCAATAGAAAATCAAACAATATTAGAAGCAATTAAGGAATCTACTATAACAGGAAAAACAATTCAAATAAATAGTGGATATGAAAGTAATGTAAAATATTAGAGGTTATTTATGAGAAATTTTGAAAATGTTGAGGGTATGAATTAAATGAAAAGCTTTAAGTCTAGTATAAGTGAAGAACATGGTATAAAATTAATAAAAAGTAAAGATAAAAATATCTTGTCAATAGGAATTAGTACAGCTGGTTTAGCCGAAATAAAAATGGCAAAAAAGAATCCGAATAGTCATATTATTGCAACGACTATTAATGATAAAGGATTAGAGTTTACAAAGAAGAGAATTATTCAAGAAGGATTAGAAGATAGAATAGAATTAAAAATAGAGGACATATCGAAAGAATTACCCTATACTGATAATTATTTTGACTTTATTTATGCTAGATTGGTATTACATTATTTAGACAATAAACAACTAGAAAAGTCTTTATCTGAAATTCATAGAGTCATGAAAGAGAATAGTAAATTCTTTATTGTAGTCAGAAGTTTAAAAGAATGGGAAGCAAAATTAGAAGGAACGACATTTGATAAAGAAACAGGAATGACCAAATATCCAGACATAGAAACAATTGGAACGAATAATGTGAGATATCTTTATAGAAGATTACATAGTAAAGAGTCAATTAAACAATTTTTATTAAAAAGTGGATTCAAAATCGATTATATAAAAGAATATGAAGAACAGTTATATATAGATTATGAAAGAACAAAGAAAATTCTTAAACCAAATAAAATTATTGAAGTTTGTGCAAGTAAATAAAATTGGAGGAATGTAAGGAGGATATAATATGGATTTAAAGTTGATGAAAGAAATATATAATTTACATATCAAAGGATTTGAAGGATTAAATTTTAATGTTACTCATAAAGATAATTATGAAATTACTTATAACCCAAATATAAAAGATATTTATAGCAATTTTCTTTCAAATTTTGATATTAAGAATAAAAAAGAATTTAGTAGTATGATGGAAGAAGTAGATAAAATATTTAGTAAAGTAAATAGAAGTACAGTAGTATATTTAATTCCATTTATGGAGGAACTATATAATAATAAAGATAAATATTTTACTACTGATAAATTTGAACTAATTTCAACAGAAGTATGGCAGATTTATAACGACTTTTCAAAACTAGATAATGTAACTACAAATTGTAAGTTCGATGTAAAACTTGAATTAGCAACAGACATGAAAAAATATGCTGATTGTGTAATGTCATGCTATCAAACAGATGATGAGAATGATCCTTATGGAGATTTAGATGAAGGATATAGACAAGGGTATATTAATTATAAGAAAAGTTATAGCGATATACAAAATGAATTTTATTATGTAAAAGTGGATGATAAAATAGTGGGAACTACACAAAGTCTCTATAATAATAAGATTTATGGAATTTATAGTTTAGCCATAAAGGAAACATATAGAGGGAAAGGAATCGGTAAAGAAGTATTAAGACAACAATTACAGATGTGTAAATCTAAAAATATCAATGTTGCTTATCTACAAACGGAACAAGGATTTTACCCAAGTAAAATGTATAAGAAGTTTGGATTTAAAGATTTATGTATAGCATATTACTATTTAAAGAAATAGTTTGGCAAATTAGAAATCGTGAGCTGAAGTATGATTATATGAGATAAAACTAGAGGAAAAGTGAAGAAAATGTATATTTTAAAAGGAGAGTATAAAATGATGTTTATAGTGGCTCAGTTTTTTCGGCATTTTAGTTATAATAACGAATGTCCTTTCCATGCAAATGAAAAGTAAAAAGCAAATAATTTTCATGTTTATTTTAGCAAATCTTTTCTCTGCAATAAATTTCATTTTACTACAAAGTTATAGTGGTGCCGTGATTTGTTTTTTTGCGATATTACAAACATTTATTAATAAAATTTTTGAAAAGAAACAACAACAAGTACCGAAGATAATAATTGTAATATACATAATGATATCAATTATATTAGGCATAATTACATTCAACAATATGATTGATATGCTTCCTATCATATGTTCCATATTATATACTATAACGATAATACAAAATAAAGAAAAAAATATAAGAAGAATATCACTAGTAAACATAATTTTGTGGATAATATATGATATTGTATATCAAGCCTATACAGCAGCAATTTCAGATTCTTTAATGACAATATCTACAATAGTGGGAATATATAGATTTGATTATAAACTCAATAAAAATGAAAGCGCAAAGTAAAAAGAATGAGGGATAGTTATGAATTCAGATAAAAATGAAATAATAGATTTACTTATAAATAGAAGAAGTCATAGAAAATATTTACATAAAAATATTTCAGATAATATAATAAGAAATATAATAAATTGTGGTAGAAATGCTCCATTTGGGGGAAAACCAAAACCAGATTGTCAGGTAACAGAATATATTATTATAAAAGATAATGACATAAAGAAGGAATTAGCATTACATTATGAAGATAGACAATTTATAAAAGATGCACCTGTTATTATTGCGATACTAGCAAACAAAAATAATGATGCTAAATATAAAGAATATATATTAAGTTCTGGATTATCGATTGAAAATATGATAATATCTGCTGAAAGTTATGGGATTGGAACCTGTATTTTAAGTTGTTTCTTAAATCATGAAAACCATATAGAAGATAAAGAAAAAAACAGGCAAATATTAAATTTGCCAGATAATATAGAACTAGTAGCATTATTAGCTTTAGGATATAAAGATAATAGGGAAGAAATTCAAGATAAAGAATTAAGAACTTATAAAGATACAGTGTATTTTAATACATATTGCGGTTGAAATGTTAATAAATACAGAAAAAGGAAAAGCATATACACATAGTGAAATTCAAGAATTAATGGAAAAAAGTCAATTTAAAGAAATAAAAAGAGTAGATGAAATATCAGGACCAGCAACATTGTACATTGCAAAGAAATAAATAGTCGAGGAGGAATTTTATGAGTAACAGACCAGTGAACACTTTATTTATGCTAATGTCATTAGATGGCAAGATTAATAGCGGAGATAGTGATGAATTAGATGTTGACAGAGATTGGTGTAAAATCAATGGTGTAAAAGAAGGAATACACCAATATTATGAAATTGAAAAAACAACAGATTGGTATTCTTTAAATACAGGAAGAACAATGGCAAAAATAGGTGTTAATGAAAGAAATGAAAAGCCACAAAAAATAGATTGTCGATTTATTATTATTGATAGAAAACCACATTTAAATGAAAAAGGTATAGAATATTTGTGTAATTGGGTTGATATAGTATTTCTAGTAACAGACAATAAAAATCATCCTGCATACAAATTATTAGACAAATTTGATAATCTAAAAATCCTGTATTATGAAAGTATAAATTTAACAAAGATGATGAGTGATTTAAAAAGAAATTATGATGTAGAAAAAATTACCATTCAATCTGGTGGAACTTTAAATGGCGAATTTTTAAGAGAAAATTTAATTGATTATGTGAATATTGTAATAGCACCACTTTTAGTGGGAGGAGCGAATACCAGTACTGTGATTGATGGAAAGTCCATATCTAAAGTAGAAGAACTAGATAAGTTGAAAGCATTAGAATTATTAGAATGTAATGTTTTAAAAAATTCATATATACAGCTAAAATATAAAGTGTTAAAATAAAAAATCTGTGAGGTAAAAAATGAATGAAATAACAAATAGATTTCTAGAATTATTTTATAAATTATCACAAATACCAAGAGAATCAGGAAAAGAAAAAAGATTTGCTGATTTTTTAGAGGAATTTGCTAAGGAAAATCATCTAGAATATTATAGAGATACAAATAACAATGTCTTAATAAAAAAGATGGGGAACAAAATAAATAATGAACCAATCATATTACAGGCACATATGGATATGGTATGTGTAAAAAGAGAAAATAGTAAGCATGATTTTGACATAGACCCAATTGAAATCGTTAGAAATGGTGATGTCATATCAGCAAAAGACACATCATTAGGAGCTGACCAAGGAATTGGATTAGCAATGATGCTATTCATATTGGAAAGTAGAAAAATAAAACATCCAGATATAGAGTGTTTATTTACAACTGAAGAAGAAACCACTTTTCATGGTGCAGAAAACTTTGATTATTCAAAAATAAAAGGGAAAAAATTAGTTAATATAGACCATGCTAAAGATGATTCTATTGTTATAGGTTGTGATGCGGATATCTGTAATCAATATATATTTGAAGGAAAACACATCACTACTAATATGCCAGCTTATAGAATAACAATCAGTGGTGTAGAAGGTGGAAATTCAGGATGGGAGATTGAGAGAAGTAGCAAAAATGCAATTATGATACTAGCAAAAATAATACAAAAATTACTAGAAGAAAAGAAGGTATATATTTGTGAATTTTCAGGAGGTAATTCAGAAAATGACATAGCAACTTCATGTGAATGTATTATAAAAACAGACATGAAAGATATAGAAAATAAAATAAAGAGCAATATAGAAGAAAAGAATATATGTATACAGATAGATGAAATAGATAATGAAATGTCATTTTCTTTTGAAGATAGCAAAAAAATAGTAGAAGAGATAATCGATTTAAAACAAGGACTGATTACAAACAAAAACAATATTATTACATCAGGAAATATAGGAAAAATAGAAACAATTAATGATAAAATTGTGATAACAGGAATTTTAAGAAGTATAGAAGAAAACGAATTACAAGAGCAAAATAATGAGAACAAGCTTATATCTAAAAAGAATAATTTTCAAATCAAAGAAATTTATCAAGACTCAGCGTGGATACCTAATGTAAACTCAAAGTTAAAAGAAATTTATACAAATGTTTATTATCAAGTAAATGGGAAACATCCTGATTTAGAAATTACACATGGGGGATTAGAATGTAGCTGTATTGCTAAAAGAATAAAAGGATTAGATATGATTTCTATCGGAAGTATTATAAAAGACTTTCATACTGTAAATGAGAGGATGTATATTAGCTCTTGTGAAAAAACAATAAAAACATTATTGGCTTTTTTAGAGTGTGAGAATCATTAATTAGAATATCTAGATAATTTAAAAAGCTAAAAGATATTGTATTTTATCATAAATAGAAGACATCAAAGGCCAAATATCACAATTTATTGAAGAACAAGGATAAATTTAAAAAGGAGTTACTATGATATATTTAAAGACATTTAAATTAAGTAATGAAAGAAATAAAAATAAGAACATATATCCTTTTCATGTATTGCAAGATAAAGAACCAGATGTATTCATATTTGATAATATCACAGTGTTATATGGAAATAATGGTTCTGGAAAGTCAACTATATTAAATATTATAGCACATAAATTAGATTTAAAAGGAAAAGAGCGAGATAATCCAAAAGTTGTAGGAACACAGGACTATTTTGAAGAGTATGCATCCAAATGTGAATATGAATTAGGAGAAAATGAAAATGGTAAAAAAATATATAAGATACCAGAAAATAGTAGATATATTAAAAGTGAAGAAATATTATATGAGATAAGAAAAGTACAGCAAGATGCCATATTACAAGAAAGCATAGAAAGTAATTTGATAAGAGAAAGAGGAAAGAAAAATACGAAAGAATTTTTAGAAACAAAAGAGGGTGGAAAACAATTTGCAAGATTTGAATTTGCACAAGATAAATATTCTAATGGAGAAACAACATTGCAAATTTTGGAAAATGCAATAAACCCAGATAATCTGTATCTATTGGATGAACCAGAGGTTTCACTTTCGCCACAAAATCAAGTAAAACTAGCAGAAGAAATTAATAAAATGGCAAGATATCTAGGTATTCAATTTATTATTGCAACCCATTCACCATTTATGTTAGGCATTTTAAATGCAAAAATATATAACATAGATACCAAAAATTATGAAGTACAAAAATGGAATGAACTTGAAAATGTCAGATATTTTTATAACTTTTTTAAAAGTAAAATGAATGAATTTGAACAGTAAGTGAGATTATAGGACTAATATAGTAAAGGAGCCGAAATGATACAATTAATAAATGTAGATATAGAAGAATTTAAAAAAACTATATATCCTGAATATGTAAAAATATTTCCTAAAGAAGAGAGAAAAGAATTGCAGAATATAGAAAAAAATTATGATAAAGAGATAACAAAATTTATTAAGATATGTAAAAATAATGAATTTATTGAATTTTTTATTATTAATACATTAGCGATATATATACTTCCAATTTCTGTACAGAAAAATAATGAGAATGAGATTTTAGAAAATATGTTTCAAATATATTATTCAGTACATGGAAAAGAAAAAGTAGAAAGAGAATGTCAAGTTATATGAAAAGATGAAAAAAGATAGAAGCATGACATAAAACCAGTACAAACTAATATATAAAGTAAATTTTATATAAAGAAAATAATTTTCAAAATTAGAAAAGTGTTGAAAATGAAGAAATGTCATGCATATGTAATTTATATGTTAAAAACAACAAATAAAATTCAAAAAATATAATTAAGAACTATTGCTAATTTTATTTGTATGTGATATATCTAAATTAACTACTAAAGAAAAAGGAAAAATAAACGGAGAAAATAAAAGAGGTAGTTAACATGGAATTAGATATTAGGGAACCTATAAATCTAGAAGAATTAGTGGAAATGCTAAAAGAAAAGGGAATGAAAATAAATCCAAGTGATATTTCTATTAGAATAGAAAACAATATTTTTTCAATAGATGGAAAGTGGTTATTGAGAAGAAAAGATGGGAAATTAGAAAATATAAATGTGTTACTTAAAGAAAATGAAGCTTCAAAAGATACTAGTTTTAATCAAAACGGTAATTTTAGAAGTGAATTAAGAAAATCGACAGAAAATTTTGAAGGAAGAATGGATGTTGATATAAAAAAACTTTTATATGCAAGATTGGATAGTATAGATTCACCAGAAAGGAAGCCATGTCTTACTTTGTCATTTTTATCCATTTTAGAAACAGGGAATTCAGCAGATATAGAAAGGTGGAAAGATGCAGGATTTATCTGGCAGGATATTAGAATGGTAGATAGGACACAATTAACACCAGAAACTAGTTATACATATGGCGTTATCAGACAAAATCAATCAGAAATACAAAATGTATTCAAAAAGTATACAAGATTTGATGAAAAAAATTTTAACAAATATTTTTTATATGGTATGGAAAATAGATTTGATTTACTAGAAGGAATCATGTTTTATACCAATAGAGATTTAAAGGAAAAATACGTAGAATTTGGAAAAGGTGAAAAATTCCCAACAACAGAAGAAAAATTAGAAACGCTAAAAGAAGAAACGGCTAAAAATTATGAGCAATTATATAAATTTATATATATGTTAGATAGAGAAGATACAAGATTTGATTGCCATTTGAGACCAGAAGAAGAAGAAGAGGTAAAGAAAATGGCAGAAGGGATGTTGCAACATTTATTAGATGAAAAAATAGTTGTAGATAGAGGGAGAGAAACTCAACGAGAAGTACCAGCATTATTATTTTCCAGAAGAGCAATATTTTTTAATGATAGAGCAAAAGGCCAAGACAGAGCTTTTGAAGAGAAAAAGAAAGGGATTCAAAGTAAGAGAACATGGGGTAATGCTAGATATGATGAAATAAGAGAATATGAATGGACAGAAGAAGTATATAGTGTACTTCAGCAATTAAGAGTTATGGAAAAGATGGATTCTCATCAATATTATAAGAGGTGGTTACAAGCAAAAATAGGAAGGCTAAGAGTAAGTAATCAATATCCAGAGGAAAAAATAAACAAACTAGAAGAAATCTATGAAAAATTTTTTGATATGAAACTAGGAATAGAAGAAAAAAATGTAGAAAAGTAATAAAATAACATAAGTTAAAGTAAGTCAAAATAGAGAATGAATTGCTTTAACTTTTTTGTTATATAGGAAATTGCTATACAGTTTTTCACTTTTGTAAATTTTATATTTCAATATATAATTAAATTAGAAAAATAGAGAAAAATTTTTAGCAAACTTACTATTCTTCTAATAGTAAAATACATGCTAAGAAGATTAAAAATATTTTTAGTTAGTAAGAAAGAAATTCGCTTGTATAAGGGGATATGGTATGATAAAATAAAAAGGATTAAAAAAGAGATGTCTTAGGAAAGGAATGGTAGGAAAATGAAAGTAGCCATTGGACAAGATAGTCATAGAATTGATTATACAAATACAGACAAAAAATTGATATTAGGAGGCGTAGAATTTGAAGAGGAGTTTTCACTTCTAGCCAATAGTGATGGAGATGCTGTTTTACACGCAATTACAAATGCTATTTCAGGAATTACATGTAAAAACATATTAGGGAAGGTTTCAGATGATATGTGTAAAAAAGGTATTACGAATAGTGAAGAATATTTAAAAGAAGCATTAAAATATTTAAATAATAAGATTATACATTTATCGATTTCCATAGAATGTAAAACACCAAAAATAAGTCCCAAAATAGAAGAAATGCGAAAAAATATAGCAAGAATATTAGAAATTAATGAAAATTCTATTGGTATAACAGCTACTTCAGGAGAAGGACTAACAGAGTTTGGAAAAGGTAATGGAATCAGCGTATTTACTTGCCTTACAGTAGAGTAAATCAAAAATAATATAGAAATAGGCGAACCAAGATAATAAAATATATGTAAGAAACATTTTTATATAAAATAGGAGAAATTAATGGAAGAAATATATATAAAAGCAAGAGCAAAAGTAAACTTGAGTTTAGAAGTATTAGGAAAAAGAGAAGATAATTATCATAATTTAGAGTCTGTCTTTCAGAAAATCAATTTATATGATGAAATATATATAAAGAAGATACAGGAAGAGGATTTTAGATTAAAGATTAATGTAAAAGAATTGGATAGCAAAGAAAATATTATTTATAAAGCTTATAGGAAATTAAAAGAACAATATAAAGTAATTAATGGAATAGAAGTAATCGTAAACAAAAAAATTCCTATGCAAGCAGGAATGGCTGGTGGAAGCACAGACTGTGCAGCTTTCATCATAGCTATGAATAAACTCTTTAAATTAAAACTGTCAAAAGAAGAGATGGAAGCTTTAGGAAAAAGTCTAGGTGCAGATGTTGTTCCTTGTTTTTATAACAAAGCAATAAAAGCAGAAGGAATTGGAGATATGATTACAACAATAGATACAGATTTTAAGTATTATATGGTCATTATTAAACCTGAAATAGCTTGTAATACAAAAGAAATGTACCAAAAATTAGACACAGAAAAAGACATACAGCAATTACATACTTCAGAAAATATAATAAAAGCATTAGAAAACAAAGATATTCAATTATTAACAAATAATTTATATAATGTATTTGAAGAAGTTGTACAAGAAAAACAAAGTATTCAAGAAATAAAAAAAGAATTACTTAACAATGGGGCATTACAGGCACTAATGACAGGCACTGGTTCTTGTATCTATGGGATATTCAGAGATAAGCAATCAGCAAAAAATGCCTATATAACACTAAAAGGAAGATACCAGACATATATTTGTACATCATATAATATGAAAAAGGGGGAAATGTTTTGATAGAAGGAAAAACAGTAACAGCCATTATCTTAGTTGCAGGAAATAGTACAAGATATGGACAAAATAGAAACAAAAATTTTGAAGATGTCAATGGAAAACCAGTATTATTTTATAGTTTAAATGCATTTGATAGTAATACATATGTTGACAATATTATGGTAGCAGTAAAAAAAGATGAGATAGAAACGGTAAAAGAAATCATTCAAAAAGAGAATTTTCAAAAGCAAATTCAGATAATAGTAGGTGGAAATTCTAGAAAAGAATCTGTGTATAACTGTTTAAAAGAAGTAACCACAGATATTGTGATTATTCATGATGGTGCAAGACCTGCCATAAAGCAAAACTATATTGATAAATGTATAGAAAGTATGAAAGAATTTAAAGGTGTGACAGTTGGGGTGAAATCAAAAGATACAATTAAAATTACAGATGAAAACCATGTAGTTTTGAATACAACAGTAAGAGCGAATACATGGATTATTCAAACACCACAATGTTTTGATAGAAATATATTATTTAATATGCATGAAAAATATGAACAGGATGAAGTGACAGATGATTGTATGTTATTAGAAAAAGAAGGTTATCCAATAAAAATTATTGAAGGTGATTACACCAATATAAAAATTACAACCTATGAAGATATCAATATTATAAAACAATTTGTAAAATTAACATAAAATTCAAAAAATGTTTGACCAAAGCCTTTTTATGATATATAATAGTAATGCAGTGCAAAGATTTAAGCCAAATATAGAATATAAAAGATAGAAATTTAAGGAGGTAATTATGAAAGCATTAATTAGCGTTTCAGACAAAAGCGGAATTGTAGAGTTTGCAAAAGAATTAGAAGGATTAGGAATTGAGCTTATATCAACAGGAGGAACATACAAAAAGTTAAAAGAAAATGATGTAAAAGTAACAGAAATCTCTGATTATACAGGATTTCCAGAATGTTTAGACGGAAGAGTAAAAACACTACATCCAAAAGTACATGCAGGAATATTAGCAATGAGAAGCAATCCAAATCATATGGAACAATTAGATAAGTTAAATGTAGATACAATTGACTTTGTAGTTGTTAATCTATATCCATTTAAACAAACAATATTAAAAGAAGGTGTAAAAAGAGAAGAAGCAATTGAAAACATAGATATTGGTGGACCTACAATGCTTAGAAGCGCTGCTAAAAATTACCAAGATGTTACAGTTATAACAGACCCAAATGATTATGAAACAGTATTAACAGAACTAAAAGAAAATGGACAAGTATCATTAGATACAAAATTCTATTTAATGAATAAAGTATTTGAACATACAGCAAGTTATGATGCTATGATATGTAAATACTTAAAAGAGGAAAGAAAAGACAATTCATTACCACAAGAATTAACCTTAACATATGAAAAAGTAGAAGAAATGCGTTATGGAGAAAATCCACATCAAATTGGTGCATTATATAAAGAAATTGGAAAATGTGAAGGTTCTCTAACAATTG
>CALXQV010000070.1 GCA_944390535.1 uncultured Clostridia bacterium
TCGTATCTTTTGCATTTTTGTATTCTCCTGATACTTTGATATCTCCTGCGATTAGTTTTGCATTATACACAATTAATCTTCTTTCTATCGCTGTTGTGTTTCCTACCTGTAATTCGATATCTATCAGCGTATTTTCATTAATTTCTGCCTTGATATCTAATATACTTAATTTTTCATCTATTGCTTCTTTTGGTATTTCTGGATTTTTTATTTCTATCTTTTGTATTTCAATTCTTAGTATGGCCTCTAAAAGACTTTTTAAGATTTTTTCATTGCCACCTTTTCCAAAGATTCTTTTAAACACATAATCATTTGATAATGGTAGCATATCTACTTCTTTTAATTTACTTATGTTACTCATTCATCTTCTCCTTTCATTTTATCAAACTTCTTCCTTAGATTCAATAAAGAAGTTTCATTTTTATTCTAAAATACATTAGAGATTTTTGTACATTAAAATTAAACATTCATAAAATGGCACTTACGAAAAAACTAGAGAACAATCATACAATATCCTATATCCTATGAAATTGTATAACTATATAAATCTAAAATTATGAAATAAAAATTAAAATAAGAGTTTAATAATATATATAAATAATAATTACAAAATAATTTTTTAAACCACTGACTTACTATTTTTGATTTACCCTAAAAAAATCATATACATTAAATCTATGTAAACTATTGAAATAATTGACTTTTAAAAAAATAAATATATAATCTTCTGAAATAAACTTTTTTAAATAAAACTTTTAAAAATTGTTTGATATTATTATAAACTTTGATTAAAATCACATCTATATATTAAATAAATTAATCTTTACACATGAACTAAGTCTCTAATTGTATTTCCATTATTTTACAATACAATTAGAAATTTTGCAATATGATGTTCATATTTTTACGAATATTAAAAAATTTTCTTATAATCATAAACATCTGTAAGATTTTATTTATTTTGCTTTAAAAGATTCTCGTGAACTCTGTTCCTACCCAGATCCAATAAATCCTTAATCCAACTAATGTAGCCAATATATTTGTTAATACATATATCTTTCTACTAATTTTTCTTTTTCGTCTCATATATATATATTGATAGGAAGTAATAACAATAGATATATATCACAAATGAAAAAAATTACTCTATATTTTTAATATAAAGTAATTTTTTATTTCATAATGTTTTATTCTATCTAACTTTTACTATTTTAAAATGTTACATCTATAACATGCTTTCATTATACACCAACAACTGAAAAACCATTGTCCACATGGATAATCTCTCCAGTAATCGCACTTGACATATCACTAAACAAAAATGCGGTACTATCTCCCACTTGATTAATTGTAACATTTTTATGTAATGGTGCTCTTTCTTCAACTACATCTAAAATTGAACCAAAATCTTTGATTCCTTTTGCTGATAAAGTTTTAATTGGTCCTGCTGAAATTCCATTAATTCTATATCCATCTTTTCCTAAATCTCTTGCTAAGTATTTAATACTTGCCTCTAAAGCTGCTTTAGCAACGCCCATAACATTATATCCTTCAATGACTTTTTCTGAACCATAATATGTATAAGCAACAATACTTGCTCCTTCATTTAACATTTCTTTTTCTCTTGCCATTCTAACAATCGCCACTAATGAGTAAGCACTTACATCTTGTGCATGTGCATAGCCATCTCTTGAAGTTAAGATAAAATCATTTCTTAAATCTTCTGTATTTGCATGTGCAATCGCATGTAATAATCCATCGATTTTTCCATGGTCTTTTTTAATCTCTTCTAAGCATTTGTCAATATCTTCATCTAAACTAACATCATTACAAACATACACACTTGCTTTTGGCATATCTTTTACTAAATCTTTTACTTTCTCTACACTATCTCCTGAACAAGTACAAATAATTTCTGCACCTTGCTCATAAGCTGATTGAGCTGCTCCCCAAGCAATGCTCCATTTGTTTCTTACTCCCATAATCACTACTTTTTTACCTTCTAATAACATTTTTATTCCTCCTTGAACTTTAGGGACAGTCTTTAAAGTTCATTAGATTTTAAAGCTTCCCTTATATTTTTTATTTTAAAATATCATTTGTATTCTAACACATTGTTCTAAATTTTTCATATCTATTTTCTATTAATTCCTTTTTAGATAATGCATTTAATTCTTTTAGACTCTTTTTGATATATGTCTTTAATTCTTTAATAACCATCTCTATATTTTCTCCTGCTCCACCTTCTGGCTCTTTTATGATTTTATCAATAATCCCAAAATCTTTCAAATCTTTAGCAGTAGCCTTCATGTCTTCTGCTGCTTCTTTTGCCTTCGTAGAGTCCTTGTATAAAATACTAGCAAATCCTTCTGGAGATAAAATAGAATACACTGCATTTTCTAACATAACAATTTTATCTCCCACAGCAATTGCTAAAGCACCTCCACTAGAACCTTCTCCAATAACAATACAAATAATAGGAACTTCTAATTTTGACATCTCAAACAAATTTCTAGCAATTGCCTCTCCTTGTCCTCTTTCCTCTGCTCCCATACCAGGATATGCACCAGGTGTATCAATAAATGTAATAATTGGTCTATTAAATTTTTCTGCTTGCTTCATTAATCGTAAAGCTTTTCTATATCCTTCAGGGTTTGGCATTCCAAAATTCCTTTCCATATTTTCTTTTGCTTTTTTTCCTTTTTGTTCTCCAATTACTGTGACTGGTATACCATCAAATGTTGCAATTCCTCCAACAATTGCCTTATCATCTCCAAAATTTCTGTCTCCATGTAATTCTATAAAATCATCAAAAATTCCATAAATATAGTCTAATGCTTTTGGTCTATCCATTTTTCTTGCTAACATGACTCTATCCCATGCTGTTATTTTTCCCATCATTCTCCTCCTTGATTACTAAAAAGACATATCTTTTTAGCAATTTGATTAAATTTATTTTTACTTGATTACCAAATGATACATTCCTTTAGTAGCTCTAAAAATCTTCTTATTTGTGTAATCTAATTAGTTTTGCAATCGTTGATTTCATATCTTTTCTCTCGACTATTTTATCAATAAACCCATGCTCTAGCAGGAACTCTGAGCTTTGAAATCCCTCTGGTAATTTTTGATTAATCGTTTGTTCTATCACTCTAGGTCCTGCAAATCCAATTAACGCATGTGGTTCTGCTAAAATGATATCTCCTAAACTTGCAAAACTTGCTGTTACACCGCCTGTCGTAGGGTCTGTTAAAACAGATATATATAATTGTCCTGCTTTGTCTAATTTTGTAAGTGCACTTGATGTTTTCGCCATTTGCATTAATGATATCATTCCTTCTTGCATTCTGGCTCCACCTGACACACAAAACATGACAAATGGTAATTTTTTCTTAACAGCTGTCTCTATTCCAAGTGTAATTCTTTCTCCTACTACTGACCCCATGCTTCCCATTAAGAAGTTTCCATCCATGACAGCAAGCACTGCCTTTTCGCCTTCAATCTCACATATACCACATTTTACAGCTTCTTCTATTTTGGTTTTTTCCTTTAATATTTCTACTTTTTTCATATACCCTTTAAAATGTAACGGATCTTTTGTAAGAATTTCTCCACCAAATTCCTTGAAAGTACCTTCATCAGCAATTTGTTTGATTCTTCTTCTTGATGATAACCTAAAATGTTTTCCACAATTTGGACATACACTTAGATTTTGATGTAAGTCATCTTTATAGATAATTTCTTTACATTTATCACATTTAACCCATTTTCCAATCATCATATCTGATGCTTTTTCGTTTCTCGTTGGCCTTTCTTCTTTTTCGTTTATCTTTTTTACTTTGTCTATTACCAAGGTTTTCCCCTCCTTCAATCCTTTTGTTATTATATATTTTTTTGAAATTTATTTCAACTAGGATAAGTAGTCAAAAATGTGAATATGATTAAAAATGCTATCAATTTATATAGATTTCGCTTTGAATCGATAAAAAATTAGCAATGCACATTTTGCTAATTTTTTATCTTATTTTTATAAACATTTTGTTTTCAATAAAGTTTTAAAATTTTTATGCTTTACATGTTAAATTCTTTCTTAATAAATGAGGTATCATAATTGTTTGTTTTAAAATTTTCATTTTCTAATATTTTTAATAGAAAATCTATATTGGTTGTAATTCCTTCTATAACAAACTCTGCTACGGCACTTTTCATTTTAGCAATGGATTCTTCACGATTTTTTCCATGCACAATTAGTTTTGCAAGCATAGAGTCATATGTAGGTGGAACTGTATATCCACTATATATGGCCATATCTACTCTAATTCCATTTCCTCCTGGTACATGTAGTCCTGTTATGGTTCCTGGACATGGCATAAAATTTCTATCTGGATTTTCTGCATTAATTCTTACTTCCATAGAATGTCCTTCAAATTCAATATCTTCTTGTTTATATGTTAGTTCTTCACCACTTGCAATTTTGATTTGTTCTTTTATAATATCCACTCCTGTTACCATTTCTGTTACAGGATGTTCTACTTGTACTCTTGTATTCATTTCCATAAAATAGAAATCTTTGTTTTTGTCTACTAAAAACTCAATGGTTCCTGCATTAGAATACCCAATTTCTTTTACAGCTTTTACAGCCACTTCTCCCATTTTCTTTCTTGTTTTTTCATCTAATATACCACTTGGTGTTTCTTCTAATACTTTTTGATTTCTTCTTTGTACAGAACAATCTCTTTCTCCTAAATGGATACAATTTCCATGTTCATCTGCTAATATTTGTATTTCTACATGTCTTGGATTTTCTACAAATTTTTCTAAGTATAAACTATCATCATTAAAAGAAACTTTTGCTTCTTGTTTCACAATATCATATTCTTTTTCTAATTCTTCTTTAGAGTAGGCAATTCGAATACCTCTTCCTCCACCACCTGCTGATGCTTTTAACATGACAGGGTATTTAATTTCTTCTGCTAGATTTAGTGCTTGTTCTTTTGAATAGATTAATCCATCTGAACCAGGTACAACTGGAACACCAGCTCTTTTCATGGTTTCTTTTGCTTTTGATTTATTTCCTAATAATTCAATTAATTTATAATCTGGACCTATAAATTTAATTCCCATTTCTTGACAGATTTTTGCAAAGTTTGCATTTTCTGATAGAAATCCAAACCCTGGATGAATACTATCTGCACCTGTTAAACAGGCTGCTTCTAATATAGCTTTTACATTTAAATAACTCTTATTAGATGGCGCTGGTCCAATGCAAATGGCTTCATCTGCTAGTTGTACATGTAACGCATTTTTATCTGCTTCTGAATAAATTGCTACTGTTCTTACTCCCATCTCTCTACAAGCTCTTATAATTCTTACAGCAATTTCCCCTCTATTGGCAATTAATACTTTTTTTAACATGGCTTTTCCTCCTATGTAATTTATATTTTGTACTGTTCTTATATCTTAAAATTAGTTACAATCTTTTTATACTTTTTCTATTATATATTTATTTTTATTTTTTTCAAGATAGGATAGGTAGTCAAAAACCAACTGACATTAAATGTCAATACAATTCAAATTCTTTTTGTGTTATAATTACTTTAAACATTAGTTTAAGGTGATGTTATGATAAAAGAAAAAAGGAAGTCAAAAAAATATACACAGGAAAAGATGTCTGAAATATTAGGAATTAGTTTAAGACAATATATACGAATTGATAATGAAGAAGATTTACCTAGAAGAGATGTTTTAAAAAATTTGATTTTAGAATTAGAATTAACAGATGAAGAATTAGGCGAATATATACGAATTATGGCAAATAAAATTGCTTAGGAATATTTAATCCAAAAAAATATTCTTAAGCAATTTTTATTATAAAAACTATTAATATCTGCATGTTAATACTTATTTGGGGGAAATTACATTATTTTGTCGATATATGTATATTCTCAATTTCAGCATTTAATTCTCTAGAAATAATATTTTGTATTTGTGCAACTTCTTCTTGTTTTAATTCTTCTATCCCAATAATGACACTAATGCTATTTCCATTTACAAAAATAATATTATTGGTGAATCCTTTAGTACTAATTAAATTTTCACAAATCATAATACTGTTTTTGATATCATTAATTTTCTTAATTTCCTCAGTAGCACTTTGTTTTTGTGTTTCTAGACTATTACTACTATTTAATACCTTTTCATAGCTCTCTATCATCTGAGAATACATTGTATCTCTTTCTAGTTTTGACTTTGTAAAATATTCATCTGTTGTTACAGTTGCATTTGTTTGTGTGACTGTTTTATCCTCTACTGTATTTGTAACGGTATTTGTCATTTCATTTGTAGTTGTATTGATAGTTGTTGTATTTTGCGTTACATTCTCCTCTACTTCATTTTCATTTACTGCTTCACTATTTACCAAAGTTGCATCTCCAATATCTGCAATTTGCATATCATCATTTGCTTCCATTTCCATTGTTGTTTGTGCTGATACTTGTTCTGATGTATTGGTTGTATAATTCAAATATCCAGCAGTTACAAGCATTAAAGCAATCACATAAATAATCACCTGATTTTTTTTCAATAAACCTTTCATTATTTTCATAGATTTCCCTTCCTTTCTATGTTTTTCTTTCATATAGGTATGTCCCTTTTGAACAAAAATTGTCCTTTTTGGCATGTCCCTATTGTTCCATTTCAAATACTTGTATTTTATGGGTCGCTAGACCTGTTACAGCTTCTACCGCTTGAATTATACTTGTTTTTACTTCTACATTTCCCGCACCTTTTGCTGTAATGATTGCACCTTCTATTTTAGGCTCTATCACTTTTTGCGTAATGGGGGTCTTTTCTCCATCATTTTCTTCGTAAATCACTTCTTTTTGTGAATCACTTTCCTCTATCATTCTTGTACCTCCTGATGTATCTGTTTCTTCTGTATTACTAGTTTTTGTGTTTTCATTATACATAGGAATAATCTCACTAGATTCGGAATAATGAATAAATACATTTACTTCTCCTACGCCTTGAATTTTCGACAGGATTCCTTCCAACTTTACTTCTAATTCATTGGTACTACTATTAGATACTTCTACCGAATCCTTCTGTTGACTAGCTAGTTGTTTTGATGTATCGTTTTTTAAATCCTCATCATTTGTACTATTTTTATCTCCATTCCATATGATATTGATGATAACAATTGTAATAATTAATATAACAACAAAAAACACTAAATTTTCTATTTTCTTTTTATTGTTTTTATTTCCATCTTCTGGATTAATCAATCCTTTTAGTTTATCTTTAAACATGTTTCCTCCACTCCATATTCTTCTTTTAAGAATTTTTTAATCTTTTGTACATCACTATTTGTTATATTTTGTTTCGTATCTTTTTGTACTTTATCTGATTGATTGATTTTTCCAATGGTTGTATTGACAGGTTTAATTTTTTGTATTTCTTCTACTAATTTATTTTCAATGGTTTCTTCTTGTTCGCTATTTTCTTGTTCTTCATTTTTTTGGATTGTCAAATCAATTTTTTCTATATAGTTTTCTTCATTTTTACTAGATAATGTTGCATATACATTACAAGTTATCACTTGATATCCTAATTCTTCGATTTTTTTTGTCATATCTTTTTCTAATTCCTCAATATATATTTCCTCTATTCGGTTATCCACGGAATTTTGTTCTTCTGTTGTTTGATTGGTTGTATAATTTTCAATATATTCGTTAAAGTTATAAGCACTAACATCTAATATATTTTTATTACGAACAAAAGGTGATATCATATTAAAAATAATGTATATACCAAATACCATTCTTACATATTTTTTTGTTTTATTATTTGGCAATAGCATTTCTAATATAGATATGACAATAATTGCTAGTCCTAAGCTTTTTGCCCAACTACTTAAAAACTCTATCATAACTTCCCCTATCTATACATCATTCCTGTATTGGATATCTTAACGACTAAAGCTGTACCAACAATCAGCATAACTGATACAGAACATAAAATTGCTAAAAAAATTTTATACACATCTCCTATTTGGTCTAATAAACTCGTAATATTTTTATCTGCGATTGGTTCACATATTGCCGACATGAACTTATATGCTATTGTAAAGATTCCTAATTTTAAGATTGGTATGATACAAATACCAATTGCAATTATTATTCCAAGAACCCCTACTGCATTTTTTAAAATAATGCCACAACCTAAAACTGTATCGACAGCATCTCCTAGAATTTTTCCTACTACAGGTATTGCTGAACTAACAACTGCTTTTGTTGTTTTAGCCGTAATCCCATCCACACTGCTAGAAAGTGTCCCTTCTAGTGAAATCACTGCAACAAAAATAGTAAGAATAATTCCGAAAAACCATACAATTCCTGATTTTAAAAACTTAGATAGCTTTTCTATTTGTACATTATTTGAAATTTTAGATATGACAATTAAACTTGTAAAAATTAATACTATAGGAATTATCAAAGTTTGTATCATATTTCCTATAAAATTAATTAAAAATAATATAATCGGTTCCAACATGCCACTTGTTACAATACTTCCTGTATATATCATAAGAGAAATTAATAAAGGTATTAATATATTCATAAATCCAATTGCATTATTACAGGTATCTTTTACGACTTGTACAACATCTGAAAAACTCATCATAACAATTGTAACAATTAGTATATATTGGACATAATAAATCAATGTTGAAATGTTATCATTTTCTAAATTATCACTGATTGATTTTAAAATACTATGTATAACCACAATTGCTAATATACTGCCCAAGATCGTCAAACCACTAACCAGTTCTCCTCCTAATAAGCTAAATATTTTTTTTAGTAATATTTGATTATCTACTTCTCCTTTTATTGCATTTTCAAGAAGTTCATTCATATCTATATCTTTAAAAAACTCACCAGAATATTGATTTGCTTGTTCTATAAATTCACTAATTCCAAATTCTTCTTGTTGTTCTTGTAATGTCTCATTTGTGTCTGTATTTTTCGTTTCATTTGCTCTTGAAATTGGCATTGTGAAATATAAAAAGAGAATAAACATTATCAAAAAATATATAACCCTTTTCACTTTGCCTCCTTGTCGACTTTTAAATTACAATTTTATACTGTTCTATAACATTTTTTTATAAAATTTAAATTTATCTAAGGCAAAATTTGCAATATAATTTCTAATAAACTAGATATAATTGGTATAGACATAGAAATAATGATGATTTTACTTCCAAACTCTATTTTACTAGCAATTGCTCCTTCTCCTGAATCTTTACATATACTAACTGCGAATTCTGAAAGGAAAGCTATTCCAGTAATTTTAATCAATAAAGATAAAAATTGACTATTAATATTAGCTTTTCCTGCTATTGACTGTATTAAACTAACTATGCCCACCAATTGGTCTGTTAATAAAAGTAATATTAAAACTCCTGTTAATAAGCTAATATAAATTGCAAATTCTGGTTTATATTGTTTCATTAAGATAATAATCATCAACGCTATGAATCCAATTCCTATAATTCTAATAATTTCCATTAAAAATATCCTTTTTGAACTTTAGGAACCATCCTAAATGTTCACTAAAAATATGTATATCTATCCTTTTGAACTTTTACGACTATACCT
>CALXQV010000071.1 GCA_944390535.1 uncultured Clostridia bacterium
GTCCAAGAGCATGAACCCCTGCATCTGTTCTTCCTGATGCAGTTAAATCTACTTCTTCCCCTGTTATTTGTTTAATCGCCTTTTCAATTTCTCCTTGTATATTTAATTTGTTGGGCTGTTTTTGCCAACCATTAAAATCTTTTCCATCATATTCTATCACCAATTTAATATTTCTCACCATTATTTTCCTCTTTCTTTTTTATCATGTTATAAACTATTACTTTTTAAATAGTAAAAGTCGCATAGAGCGACTTCTTATTTTTGATTTTCTTCTTCAGTTTCTTTATTAGCTTTTTCTTCTTGCTTTTCTTTATGTAATTTTTCTCTAATTTCTTTAATTTTATTTCTTCTTTCTTTCTTCTCAGTTGCAAATCGTTTCGTTACAACATTGGTAATTAATATTTTTTTCAAAGCATCTTCATTAACATCTGCAATTAAAGTTCCATCTTTTGCAATAGAAATTTTTCCTGTCTCTTCTGAAATGACAACCACAATGCTGTCAGATTCCTTAGAAATTCCAATTGCTGCTCTATGTCTTGTTCCTAATTCTTTTGCTATATCATTATCATCTGCAAGTGGTAATACACAAGCTGCTGCTGCCACTTTATTTCCAGAGATAATAACCGCTCCATCATGTAATGGCGTTTTAGGTTCAAAAACATTTACAAGCAATTGAGGAGATACTTCTGCATTCATTGGTATACCACTTGATATAACATCTTGTATTTTTATATCTCTTTCTATTACAATTAGAGCTCCTATTTTATTTTTTGATAATTCTATTGCTGCAATGACAATTTTATAAATATCTTCTTTTGTCTTTGTTGCTAGGTCTTTATCAATACCAAAAAATTTTGTGAACTTGTTTGTTCCTAATTGTTCTAGTCCTCTTCTTAGTTCTGGTTGGAATATAACAATAATGGCAATTACTCCCAAGTTCATAATGCCTGTTAAAATCCAATTTAAAATTTGTAGGTTAAATAATCCACTAAGCCATGTAATGACAATTAATAATGCAATCCCTTTGATTAATTGCCATGCTCTAGATCCTTTTACAATTTTTAAAAAGCAATATATTAAAAATATTACAATTGCTAAATCAATAATTAGTGTAATTAATTCAAATGGATTTTGTTGTAATGATTTTATATATCCTACTATATTATCTGTATAAAAATTTTCCCAATTCATTCCAAAATCAATGATCATATTTTTACCTCTTTTACTATATCATTAGTGAGTAAATTAATGTTGATGCTGCTGCAAGTACCATTAACGCTGCTAGTATTCCAGCCATTACTTTTACAAAAATTTGTCCTTTATCATAATTTTTTGTTTTATTACCTTTTTCTTGTTGTTTTTTTTGTTGTTTCATTTTGTATTCATCCTTTCTTTGTTATGATATTAAAAATATTATACTACCATTTATATTATATCATTATTTTCTTATTTTTTGTAGCATTTTATTAAATTTTTTATTTTAGACAATATTATTTTAAAAACCCCCACTTTTGTGGGGGCGAGAAAAACTCCTCGGGCTAGACAAGCTTTTTAAGCCTCTGAAAGTCTTTCTCGATCTCTTCTGGTAACCATCCTTTCTCAACCAGCGCAAGGATGATCCAGATAGCATTTGGATCTAAGACACTCAAGGGTAAACACTCCTTTCCTTTGAATCCATTGTTTACGAGTTCCTACTTTTATTGTGGCACAATTTACATAATATATCAAATTTACCTTTATAAAACTTGCATTTATATTTACATTCTTTAAGTTTTATATTACAAAAATATAATTTAACATGTATTTTATCTTTCAAACTCACCATTTTTAACTTATTTCATAATTTCTAAAATCATTTTAGGTTTTTCAACTATTTTGTCTTGGATTTTTATCACTTCTAATAATCTGCGCTTTGCTTCTTCTAATTTCTCTTTAGAATTTGCATAAATCGTAAGCAATTCCTCATCCTTTTCTACTTTATCCGAAACTTTTTTATTTAATACAATGCCTACTGCATTATCAATACTATCTTCTTTTTGAATTCTTCCAGCTCCCAAATTGCAAACAATTTTCCCAATCTCCTTTGCATTCATACTTTGTATATATCCTTCTTTTAAACTATACACCTTTTCTATATATGTTGCCTTTGGAAACTGGTTTATATCTTTAATATATGAAGCATCTCCTCCTTGATTTTCTATTAATTGTATGAATGTTTCATAGCCTTTTCCATTTGCTATATTTTTTAGCAATCTTACTTTGTTTTCTTCAATATCTTCTCCTTTCCCTGCAAGTTTTATCATATATGCCCCTAATTCTAATACAACTTCTTTTACATCTTCTGGCATCTCACCTTTTAAAGACTCAATTGCCTCTATAACTTCTAAAGAATTTCCTACCGCATATCCTAATGGTTCATCCATATTGGTCAATATACATATCGTTTCTCTATTGGCTAATTTTCCTATTTCAATCATTTCACTCGCTAATTCTTCTGCTTTTTCTTTCGATTGCATAAACGCACCTGAACCACAAGTTACATCTAATACAATTTTTTGTGCACCACTTGCTATTTTTTTACTCATAATACTAGAAGCAATTAATGGAATACTCTCTACACAAGAAATGCTATCTCTTAATTTATATATCTTCTTATCTGCTGGTGCTAAATTTAAAGTTTGAGAAATCATACTGATTCCTATTCTCTTTACATTTTCTATAAAACTTGAAATATCTATCCCTGTTTGATATCCAGGTATTGACTCTAATTTATCAACTGTTCCTCCTGTAAATCCTAAGCCTCTTCCAGACATTTTAGCTACTGAAACTCCTAAAGAAGCAACTAATGGTAATAAAATAAGAGATACTTTATCTCCTACCCCTCCTGTTGAGTGTTTGTCGACAATAACTTCTCCTATACTTGATAAATCTAATGTTTGTCCTGAATTTGCCATAGCAATTGTTAAATTTGTGGTTTCCTGTTTTGTCATTCCATTTAAATAAATTGCCATAATAAGTGCAGATGCTTGATAATCTGCGATTGTATCATTTGTATATCCTTTAATAAAATAGGTGATTTCTTCTTTTGACAATTCTTTTTTGTCTCTCTTTTTTTCTATAATTTCTAAAATATTCATATACGCTCCTTATACAAAATTTTTGATAAATGATTTTCTATGAATTGGACAAGGTCCACATTCTTTCAATGCTTGAATATGTTTAGCTGTTCCGTATCCTTTATGATTAATAAAGCCATATTGTGGATATACTTCATTCCACTCACGCATAATTCTATCTCTTGTTACCTTTGCAACAATTGATGCTGCTGCAATGTTATAGCATTTTGCATCTCCTTTAATAATCGAATCATAAGGAATTCCTTTTGTATCAATATGTGTCAAGGCATCTACTAGTATTAAATTTGGTTTTACTTCTAACCCTTCTACTACCTTTGTAACGCCTGTTTTTGTTGCATTTAAAATATTGATTTCATCGATAACATCTTGTCCTATAATAGCAACAGAATAACTAATTGCTTCTTCTAAAATCACGTCATATAATGTTTCTCTTTTCTTTTCAGAAACCTTTTTCGAATCATTTATTCCTTCAATCATAGAATCTTTTGGCATAATGACCCCTGCAATCACAACAGGACCAGCTAATGGTCCTCTTCCTGCTTCATCTATTCCACAAATATATTCAAAACCCTTATTATACAGTTCTTTTTCCATATGCTTTAAATTTGTTAATCGTTCTATTTCTTTTTCTTTTATTTTCTCCACACTTCTTTCATATATTCTACAATTCTCTTACTATGTTTATAGCTCTATTTGCTCAATATCTGTTAAAGAATATTTTCCGTTATACCCTATTGTATGATAAATTTCAGCTTTAGTCTCTTCTATATTATATACAATGATATACCAGCCTTCCTCATCACTAGATTCCACATCATTAATTCCCATTTTTTCTAAATTTTGTGTTGTTAGTTTATACACTTTTCCTTTATCAATATCGTCTTGCTTAATGCCAATGTCTAGTAAATCATTTACTACACTATCCCCACTAGTCACAAGTGTTCCTTTATCTTCTCCACTTAGATTTTCTTTTGCCTTTTCATATATCGTATTAGCATCTGGATTTACTCCTAATTTAAAACTAGCATTTTCTACATATTCCTTTGCTTTTGTTTCAATTAATAACATATTTGTTTTCATTCCTTCTAAATTTGCTTTTCTAATAGAATCTTTTCCTGTATAGATCGTGATACTTGCTAAAATAATTAATATAATTATGGTAATACTTAATGCAACCAATGTAATTCCATTTTCTTTTTTTCTCATTTTTCCAATCTCCTATATAAATTAAATCGTTTTATTTTTGATATCTTTCAATTTTTTATATTATATCTTTTTATCTTATTTTTTTCAACAAAATTTTGCTTAAAATCTTTTTTATTTTTTCTAAATTTTATATAATAGAAATTGACTATAAGAAAGGCATGCGCTAACGAATCAAAGATTTCGGCGCATACATGTGAAGACTGCTACGCAGTACTTCACAAATATAGGAAGCCTAACCTTGTTGTATACGGAAAAATCTTATATATAGCCAAGATAAAAGTCGATTTTTCCTATACAATAAAAAATCCTATTTTCTTCACATAAAATTCACAAATATATTGTATGATAACTTAAAAATAGGTTAATATATATATAATTAGGAGGTAATATATATGGAAAATCATCATCCAGAAAATGAAACAAATCATGCAAAATTTAAAACAGTTTCTAATCCCAATAACTACAAAACCGTTTATGAAATGGATAACAATCCAAAAAAGAAATCAAACTTTGCTAGAAATGTTCTGCTACCTTTCTTTAGTGGAGTTGTTGGTTGTGCAGTTGTATTAGGAACTTGTTTTGGTATTCCAGGAATTCGAGAACAATTGATAGGAGATGAAAATTCTCATTCTTCTAACACTTCTAATACTCAATCAGCTGGCTATGTCGACCAAGTTTCTTTATCAAATTATTCTGATACAGCTGTATATGCTGCTAATAAAATCTTACCATCTATTGTAGGAATTCAGATTGAATATAGTGTCACTTCTATGTTTTCTATGTTTGGTGGAAATCAATCATCAACCGCTACAGCTACTGGTTCAGGTATTATTATTAGTGAAGATGGCTACATTTTAACCAATAATCATGTTGTATCTTCTAGTGAAGCAGAAGCATATTATCAAGTATCAGAAGCAACAAAAGTTACAGTTTCTTTGTTTAATGATGATACAAAATACGAGGCAACTATTGTTGGTACTGATGAAGAAACAGATTTAGCTGTTATTAAAATTGATGCGACAGGATTAACCCCTGCTGAATTTGCTGATTCTGATTCTATTAAGGTGGGAGAATTTGCTATGGCAGTTGGTAGTCCTTTAGGTTTACAAAGTACGATTACTTGTGGGGTTGTTAGTGCTGTTAACAGGGAAGTGACAGATACTGATGGTAAAAAATACACCTTAATTCAAACAGATGCAGCTATCAATGCTGGTAATAGTGGTGGTGCTTTAGTAAATAGTGAAGGAAAAGTTATTGGTGTTAATACACTAAAATTGACTGGTGAAGATGTTGAAGGAATGGGATTTGCAATTCCAATTAATTCTACAACAGATATCACTTCTCAATTAATTCAATATAGCAAGGTTAGAAGACCATATATTGGTATTACTGGTATGGATTTAAATTCTGAGATTGCTAAAAAGAACAAATTGGTAGAAGGTATCTATGTAAAAGATGTTGAAACCTTCTCTGCGGCCGAAAAAGGTGGTATCAAAATTGGTGATGTTATCATAAAAGCTAATGGAAAAGATATTAAAACCATGGATGAATTAAATGAAATTAAAAATTCACTAAATATTGGCGACCAAATGACGATTACAGTTAATAGAAACGGTGAACAAAAGGATTTGACGATTACTTTAGGTGAACAACCTTAAATAACATATTATTATATAGCATAGTAAATGTTTTTTACAAACCTTTTCTATGCTTTTTAGTTTTGAATTGCTTGATTACTTTTTTTTCACTTCTAGTTCACAAAATGGACAAATTTGTAGATTATAATATAAACATCATCAGTAATTGCTTACTGATTGCAATAAAAAAACATCCCCTTTTATTTTCAAAAAAAGAGAAGCCTTTAGAACTTCTCTTTTTTACTTCTTAGAATGTCTCAAAAAACATATGTCTATTTCTAAAATTTAACTATTATATAATCACTAAATCCATTTCACTTGTTAAATTCTCATTTCCATAGGCATATACAATATATATCTTACCATCTTTTATAAAAAACTCTTGTGAATTTTCTATTTTATATATTTCATTTTCTGGATTTCTTTCAAATATTTCATATCCTAAACTTTTTAAATCTTCTACTCTTTGATATTGTATTCTAATTTCTTGATTAATCTTATTTTGTACATCATTCACATTCAATCCTTTTAATGTTATCAGTTCTTCTAAGGTTATTTGTTTATGATTTTTTAAATCATAATTAAAAGTTTGTATAATTAGCCTTTGTGCACTTGTTCCTTCTTTTAAATTGGCTCTGATAATTAAAGATAATATATCATTTTCTATGGTTGCCTCATATTGAAGTGTATAAACTGTATTCTTACTTTGGGTTTGTAAAATATTTTCTACTTTTTTTTCATAGGTTTGCTTTATTTCTTCATTATATTGTTGAATGATTTCATCATTCATATTTATATATGGAATATTCACATTAATATCATAATAATTTTCTTTGCTTTCGTCCTTACTATAATATGTATATATAACATCTTGTTCTTCATTTACTTTTTCTATATTTACATCTGTTGAATCTATTTCTACTTTATTTTGAAATAAATTATCAAAGTTAGCTACTAATAATTGATATTCTTCATCTGATGGTGTTACACTTGAACCACCAATGGTGATTAATCTATCTAATTCTTCACTTCCATAGTATATAGAAAGTCCTACAATTGTAATTGCTATAATACAAACTATTGCTGAAATTGTATAAATAACTACAGATTTAACATTCATTTTCGGTTTTTTTGGTAAATTCAAATTCATTTACATACCTCTTCTATATAATCTCGTTATATTATACCATTTTTACGCAAATATTTCAACACAAATGTTCTTAAATTTATTGACTATTCGTGGAATTTGGGGTATGATATATATTGTATATTTATATAGAAATGAGGAATTTAAAGTATGTTATGTTCAGAATGTAATAAAAACCCAGCTATCCTTTTTTATAAAAAAATTGAGAATGGTAAAGAATCTTTAGAAGGGTATTGTTATAATTGTGCAAAAGCAAAAGGCATTAACCCTAATGAAGTATTATATAAACAAAATGAAATTTTATCAAAAGATACTGTCAATTTAAATGATATGACAAAACAATTTGAGACCATTTTTAAAGACTTAGCTGAAAATATTAATTT
>CALXQV010000072.1 GCA_944390535.1 uncultured Clostridia bacterium
TTCCAGTACTTACCTTTGATATTGGAGCAGTAGGAGATAGAGTGAAAAAAGACCAATTAGGGTGGGTAATAGACTTAGAAAATACAGATAAAATACTTGAAAAAATTAAAGAAATAAGTAATAATAAAGAAGAGTATAGCAAAATAAAATCAAATTTTGAAAAATATACATTTAAAACAACAGAGGAGATGCAAAATTATTATCTAAAAATGTATCAAGATATTGCTAGTCAAACAGAAAATACAGGAAATAGTATGTATCCATTATTGACTTACAAAGAAAAGAACCAAGCATTTGAATTCACAACCTATCAAGCTATGTACGGTCATGTGATTCATAAATATGAAACTTTAAGAAGAAGCAAATTATGGAAAATAGCCAAAAAAGTAAAGAGTAAACTAAAAAATGGTTGAAAAGGGGAAAAATATGAAAAAATCAAATGAAAAAATATGGAGCAAAATTTTTTGCCCAACAAATTTGAAAATATATAATATTATTATATTCTTTATGGCAATTATAATATTTGAATTGGGATACTGTAACCATACATTTACAGAAAATTTAATACAAGGAAAGATAACAACATTTTATTTTTCAATTTGTAGGGGAGTTATATATATATTAGCTTTTATAGCTGTTATGTTATTTAATTTAAAGGTTAATTTTGAAGGTATTCAAAAATCTTATCAAAATAGAAAAAAAAGAATTGTTGTAATAACTTATTTTAGTATTGCTATCATAATTCTACTAGGAATCGGATTAAAAGCAATATTGACAGAAGGAACTACTATTTTGTTAATACAACTATCAATGCTATTATTAGCAATATTAGGAGGAGCCACTAGTGTTATATATATTTCACCTAATTATACAGTAAATATAATTTCTATGTTTCTTCTTCTTAGCATTTTTGCAATTACCTGTAAAACTTATAATGTATTAGATGAAAAAAAGCATTTTATGGAAGCCTATAATATTTCTTATGGAAATTTAGATTTCAATAATCCAATAGTAGATAAACAATTTATGGAAAATATACCAAGAGGAACTCATTATATTACAATGGCTGAAAATTTTAAAACTCCTTATAATTATGAAAAAGGGGAAATACCAGAAGATGATAAAGCTGATTCAACACCTGCAGCATATAGTCCGGTCTTATATATGCCATCGGCATTTGGTATTTTACTAGGAAGGTTACTAGGTGGTAGCGTAGCAGATGTGTTCTTCTTAGGAAGAATATTCAACTTATTAACATATATGGGACTAGCAGTTATAATATTAAAAATATTACCATATAAGAAAAATATTACTTTTGCAATATTAATGATTCCTCTATTAACATGTTTAGCAGGAACCTATTCATCAGATGCATTAGGAATGGGATTAGTCACTTTGTTTGTAGCATATTGCTTGAAATTATATCAAGACAAAGAAAATATTACTTTAAAAAAATTATTAATACTCATTGCATTATATGGATTAACTCTAACTTTTAAGTCAATGTCTTATATAGGAATAGGGTTATTAATATTTATTCTACCATTAAAAGATATCTTGAAAAAAATGAAACATAAAACTATTTGGCTTATTTTGTTTGGATTATGTATTTTAGGCTTAGTTTTGTTAATACAACCTAAAATTGATATAGATGCAGGAGATGCAAGGGTTGAAAATACTGGATTTTCAGCACAATTAGAAAATATCATTGAACATCCATCCATTCTTTTAAAAGTAGCATATAATCATTTAACACAATCTTTATTAAATTATAATTGGTTAGTAGATATTAATTTTAGACATTATTTTTCAGAGGCAGCTACATGGATCTTTTTAATCATGTTAATTTACTACATTTATATTGCATTAAAAGATGATAGTATTAATTTTGGAAAAAAAGAAAAAATAATATTTATTATTACATTTTTAGTAGTATATGGAATGACTAGTGCTGTATTATATTTAACTTTCACACCAGTTGGTTCAGAAGTACTAACAGGTTATAGTCCAAGATATATTTTGCCAATAGTATTATTAATATTGATGTGCGTTTCAAATAAAAATCTAAAAAATACAGAAATGCCTACAGACACTCTTATTAAAACGAATTTTATATGTGAAATTTTTCTATTAACTTCATTAATTGGTTCAATTTTTATGTGGTAATAGAAAACGAAGGTAATAAAAAATATAATACAAGGAGGAGAAAAATGAAACCATTAATAGTTATACCAGCATATAATGAAGCTTTAAATATAGAAAAAACAATAAAAGACTTAACAGAAAACACAAATTATGATTATATCATCATTAATGATTGTTCTAAAGATGAAACTAAAGAAATATGTGAAAAAAATCATTATCATATGATATCATTACCCATAAACTATGGGCTAACTAGTGCGATACAGCTAGGAATGAAATATGCTTATCAACATGGCTATGATATTGTCATTCAATTTGATGGAGACGGACAGCATCAAGCCAAATACTTAAAAAATCTTGTAAAAGAAATAGAAGATGGAAATTGTAACATAGCCATTGGTTCTAGATTCGTCACAGAGAAAAAACCAAAATCTATGAGAATGTTGGGAAATACATTAATAAACTTAGCAATTAAAATAACAACTGGAAAAACAATAAAAGATACTACGTCAGGAATGAGAGCTTTTGATAAAAAAGCAATATGGGAATTTAATCGAAATGCAAGTTTAACACCAGAACCAGATACATTAGTATATATGTTAAAAAAAGGTTTGAAAATAAAAGAAATTCAGGTAGAAATAAAAGACAGAGAATTTGGAGAAAGCTATTTGAATCCTTTAAAGTCAGCAGAATATATGATAAATATGTTTTTTTCCATTATTTTTATTAGAGCTATTACAAGAAAAAATAAATAGAAAGGATTAATAAAAATGACAATAACACTTAGAATAATTTTAATAATATGTTCTATTATAGCATTTTTCTTATGTATTACTAAAATAAAACAAGCTAAACTAAAAGTAACAAATTCAGTTATTTGGATGATAGGAAGTGTACTTCTCATCTTGATGAGTATTTTCTCTAATACAGTAGAATGGATAGCAATTCAATTAGGATTCATGTCCCCTGTTAATTTTGTATTTTTAGTAATCATAGGATTTTTACTAATTCAAACTTTTATAGACAATATAAGAATTTGTACACTAAATGAAAAAATTAAAGACTTAAATCATTATATTGCTTTAAAGGAATATGATCAAAAAGAAAAATAATACTATTCAAGAAGGGAAAAAGAAAATGGAACCAAAAATATCAATCGTAGTAGCAGTTTATAACTTAGAACAATATTTACCAAAATGTTTAGATGCACTAGTAAATCAAACTTTGCAAGAAATAGAAATATTATGTGTAGATGATGGTTCAACAGATTCTGCACCACAGATTGTAGATGAATATGCTAAAAGATATCCACAAAAAGTGAAAGCATTTCACAAACCTAATGGTGGAGAATTTACAACAAGAAATTATGGATTAGAAAGAGCAATAGGAGAATATGTGACATTTGTAGATACAGATGATTGGGTAGAACCTAATTGGGCAGAAAAACTATATCATGTAGCAAAAGAGAATGATGCAGATTTAGCCGTATGTGGATTTGAAAGAATTGACTTAAATACTGGCAAAGTAGTAAGTAAAGATATGACAACACATGGATATGCTGTTAAAGAAATAACAGGAAAAGATGATTTTATGATAGCTATTAATCCAGCACCATGGAATAAGATTTATAAAAGAGAGAAGGTGAAAGATTTAAGATTTTTAAACTTTAGAGGATTTAATGACATGATATTTTTAGCAAGTAGCTATACAAAAATTAAAAAAGTTGCTTATGTTCCTGATGTTTTATATCATTACTATCTACGTTATGATTCTCAAATACATTCTGTAAACCAACAAGATGTAGAAAACTTCAAAAAATACTTGTTAGAACTAAAAAAATTATACATAGAAGAAAACAAATATGAGGAAATGAAAAACATATTAGATCTATTAGTTTTTTTACATTTAGGAGTATCTGTAATGTATCGAGCATCTTATGATAAAAGTATTAATATGAAGCAAATGATGAAAGAAACAATAACATATTTAGATAAAAACTTTTCTACTTGGAGAAAAAATCCATTTTTAACTTTTTCATATTCTTTAAAAAAGGGATTCAAACATATTGCCCTTTGGGGTGTTTCTAAAATGTATATTTTAGGATTACCAATGACATTCATTCATATTTATCGTTTCTTAGTAGATAAATTAAAAATTGATATTAAATTTTAATAAAATAAATAGCATCAGGATAAAGCTTTGGGATAACTTAAATCCTAATATATAATATAAGGAGAATAGCAATGAAAAAAGTAATAAAAACAATATTATTAATGATAATAATAATGCTGGGATTTATGATGAGTTCATATGCTAAAGAAGAATATATTGCAACATCATATATCGATAATCCAGAAACAGAGATTGTAAAAGATCTTATGTATGTAAGAGGATGGGTAATGACAAATGATGCAAATACAACAATTAAATTTTATATAGACGGACAAGAACAGAAATACCAAGATTTTAAAAGAGAAGAAAGACCAGATGTAATAAAAGCAATAACTGGATATGGAGGAAAAGAAAAAAATCCAAATCCTGGATACATAACTTATATTAATATGTCACATGTAACAGATGGAACACATCTATTTACTGTAGAAGTAGTTTCAAGCGAAGGGAAAGTTTTAACAAAAGAAAATAGAAATATAACCGTAAAAAAATATGTAGCAAAAACAGATATAGATGCACCCAATAATGGACAAACCATATCTACGAATATGTATGTTAGAGGATGGTATATGTCAGACGACAAAAATGCTAATGTGAAAATGTATATTGATAATCAAGAAATAAAAAATATCACTTTGATGAGAGAAACAAGATTAGATGTTTTAAACGCCATAAAAGGGTATGGAGATGTAAGCATAAACATGAAACCAGGCTTTATCACTAATATAGATATGTCAAATATAAAAGACGGAGAACATCAATTTAAGGTAACCATCTTAACAGAAGATGGAAGAGAAATGACAGCAGAAACCAGAAATATAGTGGTAAAGAAATATAATGCAACCTCAGATATAGATAATCCTCTAAATGAGTATGCTAGAGAGCAAATGTATGTCAGAGGATGGTATATGACCGATGACGAAAAGGCAACAATGAAAATGTATATAGATGATATGGAACTAACAGGATATAGCATAACAAGAGAAAAAAGACCAGATGTATTAAAAGCAATTCAAGGGTATGGAGGAGCAAATAAAAATCCAACACCAGGTTTTGTAACAACAGTAGATATCAGAAATATAACAGATGGACAACATATATTTAAAATAGAATTATACTCAAGAACAGGAGAAAAGATATTAACACAAATAAGAAATATTACTGTCAAAAAATATGAAGCCACTTCTTATTTAGATGAACCATTAGATAAAATAGTAAAAGACGAAATGTATGTAAGAGGATGGGTCATGACAAATGATACCAAAGCAACTATTGATATATATATTGATGGAAACAAACAAAATAATATCCAAATCACAAGAGAACAAAGAGAAGACGTTATAGGAGCAATACAAGGATATGGAGGAAAAGAAAAAAATCCAAATCCTGGATACAAAACCTACATAAATTTAAGCAACAAGACAGATGGAATCCATACCATTATGATAGAAGTAAAATCTAGAGAAGGAGAAATACTATTACAAGAAAGCAGAAACTTTGAATTGAAAAAATATGTTGCAAAAACAGATATAGATAAACCTGATGGAAAAGATATCATATCAACTAATATGAGCATAAGAGGATGGTATATGTCAGATGACAAAGATGCAATAGTCAAAATGTACTTAGATAATAAAGAAATTTCAAATGTATCTATAACAAAAGAAGAAAGACCAGATGTATTAAATGCTATTAAAGGGTATGGAGATAAGAGTATAAATCCAAAACCAGGTTATACAGGAAATATAGATATGTCTAATGTAACAGATGGAAACCATACTTATACAGTTAAAGTATTTTCAAAGAGTGGAAGAGAACTTACCTCTGAAACAAGAAATATAACAGTAAAAAAATATGATGCTATTTCAGATATTAATGAACCAGAACAAAATAGTACACAAAAAACAAGTATGAAAATTAGAGGTTGGGTAATGACACAAGATGAAAATGCAACGATAGAATATTATATAGATGATAAAAAAATAGAAAACTCTACAATTTCAAGAGTAGAAAGGCAAGATGTTTTAAATGTATATGAAGGAAAACAATATGGATATAAAGAACAAAACCCATTACCTGGATTTGAAGCAGTAATAGATACTTCTTCCTATAAAGATGGAATACATACATTTAAAATTATAGTAAAATCAAGAACAGGAGAAATAATAAACACCAATGCGAAAACATTCTATATCAAAAAATATGATGCTAAAATGTATATAGACGAGCCAACTAGCCAAAAAATTGTTAGAAACGATAAACTAACAATAAGAGGTTGGGCAATGGCACAATTAGATAATAGTAAAATAAAAATTACAATAGATAATAATATCATTTCTAATGTAACAAGAGAAAAGAGACCAGATGTAATAGAGTCAGTAACAGGCTATGGTGATGAAACCATAAATCCAACTCCAGGATTTAAAGTAGAAGTAAACACTTCCAATTATGCAGAAGGATATCATACCATAAAAGTAGAGGTAATATCTAAATTAAATGAAGTAATGACCTCACAAACAGTAAGATTTAAAATAAATAGAGAATTTCAGTTAGGAATAGACGTATCAGAACACCAAAAAACAATTGATTGGGATAAAGTAAAAGCATCAGGAATTGATTTCGCAATTATAAGATGTGGATATGGAAAAAATGTTACCTCACAAGATGATAAAATGTTCCAAAGAAATATTACAGAGTGTGAAAGATTAGGAATTCCATATGGAGTATATATATATTCTTATGCAGATTCAAGAGAAGGAGCAAGAGATGAAGTGGCACATATGGAAAGATTATTGAATGGAAGAAATCCAAGTTATGGTGTATGGATAGATATGGAAGATGCGGATGGATATAAAGCAATAAACGGAATTACAAATGAAACATGTATAGAAATTTGTGATGAATTCTGTAAAATCATGAAAGAAAAAGGATACAAAGCAGGAATATATGCAAATGTAGATTGGTTAACAAATCGATTAAATGCAGAATGCCTAAAACAATATCCTAAATGGGTAGCACAATGGAATGATGAATATACCTATTCAGAAAGATGTGTAGTTTGGCAATATACATCAAGTGGACGATTAGAAGGAATTGATGGACCAGTAGATATGAATAAATGGTATGGATATAAATAATAAAAATATGGGAGGCAAAAATGAACCTAATTGGTAATTTAGAAAAAATACAAACAAAAAACATATTAGTAATAGGAGATATTATGCTTGACAGATATTCTTTTGGTATTACCAAAAGAATATCTCAAGAAGCCCCTGTGCCAGTAATTTTAAAAAAAGACGAAAAAATTGTCTTAGGAGGAGCTGCAAATGTAGCGGTTAATCTAAAAAAAGCTCATCAAAATGTATCTATTTTAAGTGTCATTGGAAATGACTTACAAGGAGAAAAATTGCTAGACTGCTTAAAAAAACAAGATATAGATACCAGCCTGATAGTAAAAGATGATAGTAGATGTACTACCACCAAAACAAGAATTGTTGGTCAAAATAATGCTCAAATGCTAAGAATAGATGAAGAAGATTCAAGTCCAATACAGGAAAAAGTAAAACAAATATTAATAGAAGAATTAGAAAAAAACATCAAAAAATTTGATTTAGTAGTTATTTCAGATTATAAAAAAGGATTGCTAGATATTACTAATACACAAAAAATGATAGAAATTTGTAACAAAGCCAATAGGAAAACATTAGTAGATATTAAAGAACCAAATTATCAAAAATATGCAAATGCATATTTAATAAAACCAAACTTGAATGAACTAAAAGATATCACAGGTATGAATGTAGATAGTGATGAAGATATTGTAAAAGCTGCAAAAGCTTTATTAGAAAACACCAAAAGTCAATATGTTCTAGCAACTAGAGGAAAAGATGGAATGACAATAGTTGGAAAACAAGATTTTAAACATATTGCATGTAAATCAAGAGAAGTATTTGATGTAACTGGTGCAGGTGATACAGTTATATCTTATTTAGCAACAGGACTAGTAAGCGATATAAATTTAATGGAGGCAATACAAATTGCAAATTATGCTGCAGGAGTAGAAGTTTCAAAATTTGGAACCTATGCTGTTACAATAGATGATATTAAACAATATATAGAAAAAGAAAATAATGTATTTTTTGAAAATAAAATAGTAACAATTAACAAATTAAAAGAAATATTAAAAGAAAAATCCAATAAAAAAATAGTTTTTACAAATGGATGTTTTGATATCTTTCATGTAGGTCATTCCAGATATTTAAGAGAAGCATCAAAATTAGGAGATATTTTAATAGTGGGAGTGAATTCAGATGCATCTGTAAAAAGGTTAAAAGGAAAAGAAAGACCAATTATGAATGAAAAGGAAAGAATGGAATTATTAGCATCACTTGAATTCGTTTCTTATGTTGTAATGTTTGAAGAAGATACACCAATCCATCTAATAAAAGAAATAAGACCAGATATCATAACAAAAGGTGGAGATTACAAACCAGAAGAAATAGTAGGAAGCGACATTGTGGAAAGTTATGGAGGACAAGTAATAGTATGCCCTTATATAGAAAGTAAGTCAACTACTAGTATCATTAATAAAATAAAAAATTCATAATAGAAAAACTTTTAGTTTCAACTAAAGCAAAGGAAGGTAGAATAAATGAAAGAAGAAATAATAGATAAAATGACAAAAAGTATAGAATGCAAAGAAAAAGTAATGAAAGATACGACATTATTAGAAATGATTGAAAAAGTATGCAGAGAAATAATAAATGCCTATGAAAATAATCATAGAGTATATATCATGGGAAATGGTGGCTCAGCAGCAGATGCACAGCATTTTGCAGCAGAATTAGTAGGTAGATATTTATTAGAAAGAAAGGCATGGCCAGCACAAGCCTTTACAACAGATACCAGTATCATCACAGCAATCGGAAATGATTATGGATATGATGAAATTTTTACAAGACAAGTGGAAGCAATGGTAAAAAAAGATGATATTGTAATTGGAATTACGACATCAGGTAATTCTAACAATATAGTATTTGCACTAGAAAAAGCAAAAAAATTAGGAGCAAAAACAGTAGGATTATTGGGCAAAACAGGAGGAAAATGTAAAGAATTGTGCGATTATCCTATTATTATAGAATGGGATAGAACACCTAATATTCAAGAAGCACATATCATGATAATACATATTATATGTGAATTAGTAGAAAAGGAACTAAAAAGACGTGAAAAATAAAGCAATTTTTTTAGATAGAGATGGAACAATTAATGTAGACAAAGGATATGTATATAAAATAGAAGATTTTGAATGGATAAAAGGAACTATAGAAGCATTAGAAATTCTACAAAATTTAGGATATAAGCTAGTCGTTATTTCCAATCAATCTGGAATAGCACGAGGATATTATACGAAAGAGGAAGCAGAAACCCTATTTAAATATATGGAAACAGAATTGAAAAAGAAAAATATAATCATAGCAAAATCATATTATTGTCCACATTATAAAGAAGGATGCAACTGTAGAAAACCTAAATTAGAATTATTTTACAAAGCACAGAAAGAATTTAATATTGATTTTAAAGAAAGCTATGCAATTGGAGATAAACTAAGAGA